>CAZDJH010000107.1:0-10344 GCA_964505645.1 uncultured archaeon
CAACCCTTATTTTTTCTGAAAAATTACTATTGATCAGAATACTTTATAATTACGAAAAATAAAATTAAATTCTATTATTCCTTTTACTATATATGTCTGAAAACGCCCAAATTTATGTAGTTAAGACATCACCAGACACAATTTTGAAAGATTATCAACGCCTCATGCATATAGCGAACTATGAACACCATATTCCTAAAGATAAAAAGACTATTTTAAAGTTAAACTTAAGCTGGTCTAAGTTCTTTCCTGCGTGTTCAAGCCCCCCTTGGCAATTAGAAGGTATTCTAAATACTTTCCAAGAAGATGGCTACGACTTGAAAAAAATCTTTACCGCCGAAAACAGAACAGTCGTCACTAATATTGCAAAAGGCCTTAAAGGAAACCGTTGGGAACCGATAATTAAAAAATATGGGGCTTGGTTTTTACCCTTAACACGGATTCCATTTGTCCCTTATGAATCGCTCCGAGATAATTTCATTAAATTAAAAGATAAAGAACTTCATGCCCTTGATTCGAAGATCTTTCCCGAGGGATTCCATATTCCAAAGTTCTATTTGAATAAACCCATCATCCACTTGCCCACAATGAAGACCCATGGTCATACTGGGGCAAAGGGGGGGTCTTTGAAGCATACCGATGAGGAATTAAAGAATGGTGGAATAACATGTTCCATGAAAAATGCGTTTGGGGGACTTTTGACTAAGAGAAGACACTTCAGCCATCAATTTATGTCGGAAGTCCTTGTGGATTTGTTAATTATTCAAAAACAAATACATCCCGAGATCATGGCAATAGTTGACGGAACCGTATGCGGAGATGGTGCGGGACCCCGAACAATGATGCCGCGAATAAAAAATTATCTCCTTGCCGGCTATGATCAAGTTGCTGTTGATACCGTAGTATCAAAAATGCTCGGATTTGACCCCTTAAAACTTCCCGCGATTAAACTGGCCCATGATGAAGGGTTGGGCTGTGGTGATTTTGATCAAATCGAAATTATAGGGGAAGATGTTTCTGATATCGACTGGAACTTTACAGTCCAACGGAGTTTGGTAATTTGGGGGGATCAAATGGTACGAAAAGGACCACTTTCTTTTCTGGAGCCCCTTATGCATAATAAATTGTTTATGGCATTACCCATACTAGGAAGTCTTTTATACCATGATATGTTCTGGTATCCAACAATCGGTCAAAAGAGAATTGAAACATTTTATAAAACCGGGTGGGGTAAGCTCTTTTTATCATATCCCGAGGAAAGCCCCGGAAAATTAAACAAATATTAAAAACGCCATTCATAATTACTTTTCTGGAGAGTAATGATCTCCTACTTCTGAGCATCTAATAAGATATGTAAGTAATATTAAAGAGTTTAGCTACACCCATTTCCCAATTTTGCAGCAATACGGTCAAATATAGATGAAACATTCTTACCGGTTTTACAAGACGTACTGAAATATCCGAAATAATTATTTTCCTTCATCAATGCATCAATATCCTCTTGAGGAATTCCATCGTGCTTTCCCGACTCGATTAAATCAACCTTATTTCCCACCAATAATATTGGAATATTGCCGTTATCTTGCCGAATAAATTGCTCCCATTTTGGAATATTCATAAATGTTTTGAATCTAGAGTGATCAAAAACCAAGATACCCGCGTGGGCACACCCAGTATAACCTTTATGTATGCATTCAAACCTCTCTTGCCCACCCAAATCCCATAATTGCAGAATCCCTGGAAAATCCTCTGGAGTGTAACATCCAATATTGACTCCAACTGTCATTTGCTCGTTCTCTCGAAACTTTCCTTTATCAGAAAATGTAATCATTGACGTCTTTCCCACGCCGCCTTCACCTGCTAGGACTACTTTATATACTTTTTTTCCCAAATTGATCCCTTAACCAATTATTATTTATTAATATTTATTATATAGACTAAAATATTTAAAAACATTACCTTTAATCCACCTCATTCGTATCACTAAAACGAATAAAATAATGCCAAAAATTAACCGTGATAAAAAAGAGTAAGAGATGGTATGACGAATAAAGGTGTATCTCTCTGTTTGCGTATTTCCAATTAGGATTCTATAAATATGTGTGAATTCGTTTTTTTATTTATAACCTTATAAGCTTTATATATTGATATATTTCCTTTTATGAGTTTATTACTTAAATTAATAAGGATTTCAGGGTGTTCATACAAGAACGAGATCTCTTCCAATTCTTCTTCTATTTTTTCTTTAATCTCTCGACTGGACTTTTTAAGTTTAAAGAATTTTTCATAAGTATCTTGATTTACTTCGACTCCTTTCCTCAAAGATAAGATTAATGCAGAGGCTTCGTGTTTAGAGAGGGTTTTAATTATTTTATGGAGTTTTATCTTGGAGGATTTGGACTCATTAATAAGAAATATTTTGATATCTTTTTGCTGTTTTTCTTGAAATTGGTCATAGATTTCTCTTATTAATTCTAGTGTTAAAGTGAGAACGCCTCTCCCAAATTTGAATATTATATGAAGTGTATCTTTGCTATTTTCCCCTATATATTCAACACATTGATTGACGTTGGCAAGTAAATCATCATTAGTATAGAATGTCTTGGAATAAAAATAATGCCCATCTAAAAAGACAATTAATCCAACTGTTTTTCCGGGATCGATAGAAAATAATAATCTTGAATGTTTATTAGGTCCACATCTGTAAATCTTTAAAACATTAAACAGAAACCTATCAAAATCGTCATTTTCATTGTAAGTTATTAGATTCTTGTTATCTGTATTGTTAAAAGTTAATTTTTCAGCCTCATTCTCTGTGGTGAGTAAGATTGAGTTATCTGGAATATAATTGAGATCCTTAAAATTTACTACTTTAAATTTTAAATCCTCAAACCGATTGAAGCCTCTGTTTAATTTATAAAAGAAACTTAAATTATTAGTCTGAACAAAAACTTTATTTATTTTATTACTCAAAATCATACTAGAAAGTTTAACATAAAATTAAAGTTTTCAAGATAAAAAGATATGAAATTTCCGATCCCAGAATTAAATCATCATCTCCCTTCAACCACCCCTTTAGAAGGCATATTCTCTGTTTATGGAGGACTTGGGGTTGGAAAGACGACATTTGCCATTCAGACGGCCTTAAACTCAATCAGAACTAATTCCTCTGTTATCTATTTCTATTCAAAACCAGAATTACCCCTCGGAAAATTAAACACGATTTATGACCCTGTGAAACCCGAAACTCCCCGCTCTGCCTTAAGTTCTCTAAAATTTATCCTATTAAAAGATTTTAACGAGGTTTTGGGAATAAGTTTTAATTTAGAGTTCATATTCTTAAATAATTACCCAAAAAAAAAGGAGACGAGAATTCTGGTAATTTTTGATTCTCTCACCGACTTATACAAATTAAACTTACACCCGAACGATAGAAAGCATAATGTCGATATGAATTATCGCCTAAACCATATCTTAGCGAACTTGATTCATTTAAATAGGTGCTATAATCTTGAAATCTTGCTCGTAAATGAGCTAAGTAGAAATCCTCATGGAGAACCAATTATGAGTGGGGGGAAGGTTATGGAATACTGGGTTTCATACGCCCTTTATATTAAGAGAAGTTCTATTTTAAAAAAGAGGATCGCCCTTCTCTCCCAAAATACGACAAAACAAGCCCTTAAATTTGATTTGGAGCTAACAGAACAGGGATTTAAGCCTTCAGAATAGATTTTCAATCCACAAGAAAACCTCTTTTTTTCATTATTTCCAAGGTAAACTTTGAAGAACTTATAACTTTTGCGTTAAAAGGGGGTTCAGTCATTACTTGGGCCACCTCATCCAAAAAGAATCTTGAAATTACTTTACAGTTTTTATTAAGATCTCTTATGCGTTTTGTAATAAGTATTGAATCTGCTGTATTTTGCAAGGTGTTTATCACTAAATCCATTTCCTTAATTGGTATTTTATGAAGCGTAATGTATTCCTTAGGATCTCCGATAAGGACTTTAGGGTCCTCCTCCTCCACTAATTCCTCCACTAATTCCTCATTCTCCTCTATTAAACAGTAGTTTAAATCGTGTATCTCCTTTTTAATCTCATTGATCAAGCGGATATTAATATGATTCATCCCGATCAATAAGATGTCCTTATAACGCCCCTTCTTTATTTCTTCTAAAATAATATTTGACGCAAATTTTGAGGTTGATATTGTTATCGCATTAAACGTATTGGCAATTACTTCCGCTATATCATCTTCAAACACTCTACAAACAAGCTTACAATTCTTATTATTATGTCTTACATTTGAGCAAGCTACCATTAAAAGTTCTAAATGATCGGACATAATATATACTGCTTCAGCATTCTTCACTCTCGCATCCATTAGGGCTTGTAAAGACATTCCATCATCCACTATTACCGGTTCCTCCTTGTCAAGTAGATCATGTACGGCCTTAGGGTTTTTATCAATAATTATAAAATTCTTGCCTAAAGAACGATAATAATTTGCGAGACGCCGACCAATATGATTATATCCAATTATTATGATGTGATCGTGTAACACTGAAGCAAACTTTCGACATGCCTCTATGGGATTATATTTCCGAAAGAGCTCAATTGTAATTAAAGAAAACACCAACCCAAAAATCAAAAATTCCGTCATAGAGGAATAAAAACTCCCCCAAGGCGTATGACTTTCCTTAAAATAAAACAAAATCAATAAGCTTTCAAAATAATTGAAAGAAGTCCCGTAGAGAAAGATAAAATAATTGCAAATGAACCACACCAACACAATTATAAGCGGAATTAGATTTTGCCTTATTATAATCTTAATTTTTGTAATTATTACTTTTATTCTCTCTGTTTTTTTCATTTTTACACCTACTTATTTTTATTTATTTTCCTATTTTTATTTTTCTATATGGGAATTTAATTATTTGGCTTTAGCTAAAAGAATCTAATTTACAGTTTTTTCTACCTTTCAAATGCAATGTAAAAAATATAATATTCTTCTCTCATTATTAATACTTGGTAAAGATGAATAATAATAATAAAAACATGGATAAAAAAAATAAGACCATAAAATTATCTCAATATTTAGAAAAGAATATATCACGCTATCTCTCTAATCGAAGCCAGCTGATAGATTTAATTAATATAATCGCAGAAGCAACCATCCCAATTCGTGGCCTGCTTGAGAGAGGTATAACTTCTCAGGAACTTAACTGCCGTATGCATTTTGAAGAGGAACAAGAAACGGCGATGAATGTATACGAAGAAGAGCAAATCCATGAAGATGTTTTAACGCATTCAATTATTCTAAAGGCAATACAAGAGGCTGAGGCGAAGTTTGCATTTATTGCATCGGAAGAGGCAGAACCCGTAATGGGAGATGGTTCATTTGGAATAACTATTGACCCAGTTGACGGCTCTTCAAATGTTGCCGTCAATAGAACAGTTGGTACCATAGTAGGAATATTTAATTCAGAAGGAAAGATTGTTTGTGGATTTTATGCCCTTTATGGGATTTTTACCAATCTTATACTTGCTTTAAACGGAAAAGTCTCGGAGTTTATTCTGGACACTACACCGTACAGTATGACCTTCTATCACTATGTCTTATTGGAAGAAGTATCAATGCCCAATCCTTCTCAAGGAGGAGTTCGATGCATGGGGGGAGAACCAGACGAGTGGTCTGACCGCTGCAAGAAATATAAAGAAGCCATAATACATCGAAATTTTAAAGACCGTTATTCGGGTTCATTTGTGGGAGATTTTCATGCGGTCGTGAAATATGGAGGTATTTACTCGTACTTTTTGTCTCCAAAACCGAAGATTCGCCTTTATTATGAATGGTTGCCATTAGCTTTTATTTCTAAAACCTTAGGAGGCGAATTTCTCATTATAGGTGACCAAAGCGATTTCGATTCGGTGAAGTCTATTGAAGATGTAGAACCCCTTACCCTTGAGAATATTGAGAATATTCACACTTCCACTTGCGGAGGACTTATTGGGAGCCAAAAAGCGGTCGATTTGTTCTTAACTATCGATTCATAGGTTCTTATTTATTCAATCCCGATGCTTGTCAAACGATGTATGAGGGTCGAAACAGATTAAATTAAGTGTTAAATATCACTATGCCAGGTCAAACAAATTTTGAGGGTGATAAGGATCTTGCTCTTTTGGAGGAAGCGGATGCCCAATTTTATCTCTATAGTGGGGATCTAGGCCCTATTCCCACTAAATCAATGAAGGTTTTTTATAACTCAAAAATGGAGATTAATCGATACATTACAAACTTAGCCGTGAATACATACCAAACATTATATTCTCAAGAAGACTTATTTGCTTTAGCAGTTATGGCAGCTTCGGGTATCGGTGCCATACGGATGTTAATGGAGTGCTCAAGCATTAAATCAATGATAATTAATGATATAAATGAGGAGGCTATTAATTTAATTAAGCAAAATTTAGAATTGAACCATTTACCAAAAAACACTCAAAATCTCATTGTATCAAGAAAGGATGCTAACTTGATATGCCATGAATTAGCAAATGGGATATTAAAAAGTACTCCCTCTGATGAAGGGTTTCCCCATATTATCTCTATTGATCCCTTTGGAACACCTAATAGATACCTTGATTCTGCCTTTAAATGTATTAAACGACAGAGCGGACTTCTCTGCATAACAGCAACAGATACAGCCGTTCTCTTTGGGGTTAAGCCAAAAGCATGCCTTCGTAAGTATATGTCAAAGCCCTTACATAATGAGTTCTGTAAAGAAATAGGTGCCCGTATCCTACTTTATTTGATCTCTCGAATTGCAAACATTAACGACATCGGAATATTCCCTTTACTTACTTTTTATTCAAATCACTTCATACGACCGTTTTTATTAACTTTTACCAATAAAAAGCAGATTTCGCAACAAATTAAAAACTATGGTTATATAACATATTGCACAAACTGCGGCTACAGATCTATTGTAAATGATCTACTTATTAGTAGTTTCGATCACTGCGAAAAATGTGGAGAAGCTTTATCCCAATATGCAGGGCCATTATGGACTGGAAAAATTCATGATTCTCACTTTATTGAACATATGATTTCCCTAAATAATGAGTCCCAATTTAAGGTTAAAAAGCGGGTTGAAAAACATTTACAATTCTGTTTAGATGAATTTGGTATGCCACCCTCTTACTATAATGTCCATAAATTATGCCAAGACCTAAAAAAAGAAAGTGTACCCAAAATGGAACTGCTGCTGGATAAACTAAGGCAGAAGGGATATAAAGCTTCAAGAACTAACTTTGATTTTACATCTATTAAAACCACAATGGATATTGAAAGCTTAAGGAATGTTATTAATGATATATAAAGAAAAGAATAAAAATGAAACTCCTATTACCCATACCAGTGAAAAATTATGACAAGAAACAGATCTTATAAACATAAACGAAATAAATATTATATCAAAGCCAAAAAAGAAGGCTATCGGGCTCGGGCCGCATATAAATTGATAGACATTCAAAAGAGGTTTAATATCTTCAAGAATGCAAAAACAATAGTTGATATCGGTAGTGCTCCAGGTTCATGGCTTCAGGTAGCTAAAAAATATGCGGAGAGCCAATCGCAAGATTATAGGATTTTAGGCGTAGATATAAACCATATCACCCCTATTGAGGGTGTTAAAATCCTCAAGATGGACGCCACCTCTTCGAAATTTAAATCCCAATTAGAATCATATTTTAAAAAACCGATTGATCTTATCATCTCCGACGCCTCCATTAATAAATCTGGAAATCAATTTAGTGACCATATTCGACAAATTAGGTTATGTTATCAAATCTTAGACCTTTCTAAACAATTCCTTAAACCAAAGGGGAATTTAGTCTTAAAAGCCTTTCAAGGAACGGATTTCAATAAACTCTACAAGGATCTTAAACGATACTTCCAAAATGTTAACACCTATAAGCCAAGCGCATCGAAAAAAAAAAGTAATGAAATGTTTTTCGTATGTTATCGAAAAAAGTAACCTCGTCCAAGGATAATAATAAAAACCAATATTATTAAAATAGACTAGTGATCATTTAGACTTGAATTCAAATGGCATGTGATGTTTAAATGCAATTAGGTTTTTCATCAACTGAAGCCCAATGAAAATGTCATGGCTGAGGGTTCCTAGTGTATCTTGATAATATTGATAAAAACTATACTATGAAGTGTTTTAATAGATTTAAAAGAATTTTTTGTTAAATAACTCATTCCCTGGGCAGTTCATATTCTTGCATTTGATATTCTTGAAAATCCACATCATATGGTTCCCCGACAATGGTTTTATTTATCCATTCTGAAAGCCACGGGCAATGATGAGGATTAAACATATCTGGGTTGTTATCGCCGCATCGTTCAGTAAAAGGACAAATAAAGCAAGGCTGTCGATCAAACTTGTCCCATATCCAATCAGGTTTGCTTTTATCGACCTTTACTTCTTCCACCTCGATATCTTCATCAATCACCTCTATTGAATAGATATGCTTTGCCCAGCTTGCATCTATAAGTTCCCTGCGAACCTTAATTCGGGATTGGAGCGCAAGAAGGTCGATAATCTCCTCCAATTTTCTTATCTCTTCCTCGTCTTCCATATCTACTAGTTCTTCAAAAAGGATATCTCCTTCTTTATTTATAATTTCTAATATTTCTTGTTCTCTATCAGTGAGTTTCCGTGTTAAAAGATTTTTCCTCTCTTCAATCCGATCGTGTCTCCTTTCCTTTAACGTTTTCGCTTCTTCCTTACTTTCCATTCGTGCCTTTACTTTACACTTATGTCTAGAAAGGTAGACAAACTCTTTTCCGCAGTAAGGGCACTTCTCCTTTTTTTTTGCCATATTAGTATTCTCCAAATTGTAGAAAATCTTAAACAATTAATTTTCTTAAATTTTTTTAATTAAATTCATATTGACTAAAAAATCTAACTACTAAAATACTTAAGATATTTATGGATTTAAATGTAATTTTTCAGATGAAAAAAACCCGAATAAAACTGTTAAGTGATCTTATAAAAAATTCTGAGGAACCTCAAGAGCCCCTCTCCTTAGAAGCAACCTCCCTTAACGATATTTTAGGAGGGGGCTTTCGGCGGGGGAATGTGTATGTATTTTTTGGGGAAAATAAAACGGGTAAAACACAGTTAGCTCATCAAATCTGTACCCAAGGCTTTGATTATTTCTCTAAAAGGACCAATAAGATATTAGGGAAATCTACACTTTACTTTGATACGGAAGGCACCTTTCGACCCGAGAGAATCAAGGAATTATCTCAATTAAAAGGTCTGCCCCACACGAGGGTTTTAAAAAGTATTATTGTCTCAAGAAATTTAAGTAATAGCGCGCTTTTGATGGCGCTGAAGAAGGCGGAAAAGCAAATAAGGAAGCATTCGATGAATATTCTTATTGTTGATTCAATTAACAATCATTTTCGATCGGAGAGAGGGAGGGATGAAGGCTCTTTCTTGGCATTAAAGCGGGATTTTTTGAAAATCTTACGGATAATTTCTGAACTGACAACCGAGTACCACTTAATCACGCTTATTACCGCACAAGTAACCCCTAATTTCATCAGAGACTCCCCTCTAAGGGAACTTCCCGTTGGCTTACAATACCTGAATCATTTCTTTACTGAAATAATATATCTATATAGGAAGGATACTAAGCGTTGCTATGCGCATCTTGTTAATTCCCTTTCCCTCCCAGAAAAACGATTGGTATATACTCTCTCGTCTCGAGGATTAAGGGATTATAAAGTTTAAAATAATCATAAATGCTCTTTTAGGAACGTAGGAAGAGACAGATACTGAAACCTATCCGAAACCCTTGGTGAATTGACAAAATACACCTCATTCTCCATTCGCTCGACTAAATCTTCAAGTAATTCCACCGCAAACCTTAGCTTCTTTCTTTTTATAGGGGGCGCGGTAAAGTCCCCGCTCCTGTTTAGTTTTGAAAACTTTCCCACAATATCCTTAAAGTCCATGCCGATAAGAAATATGGATTGATCGGGGGAAAGAAGGGTTTTAATAAAATATAATATCCTGTCACCATCAGTGAACCCCCCAGGATTAAAAACCCCGTTCTCTGGCTCAACTTGGGTGGTTGTAATAATATTTTCCTTTTTCATTATTTGGTTTTTGAAGGATTTTAACTTATCGATATTATCACCATGTCCATGTACGACTATAAAATCTCCATACGAAAATTCTGCTTTCGTAATACCGTCCAAATCGGTGAATATAGCATCTATCGGGATCTTCCGTCGTTTTAAAAAGACCGAGGCTCCATCCGCCG
>CAZDJH010000108.1:0-10232 GCA_964505645.1 uncultured archaeon
CTGTGTATCCAAAGCTCGTTTACCCAATTCAATATAATAACGGCATTTCTTTTCAGTTTTAGAATCGGTACCTTTCGGCGGGGGTGGGAGTGGTGGGGGGGAGTTGCCTTCTGTGTCGATAATTCCGACTTGCTGCGCGATATATTCGAGTTGGGGGTAATAAAGTTTATCGAGCGAAAAATATGTGCTGTATTTACCGCGTTCTTCCCGTAAGAGCCCCGAACTCCGCAAAGCTTTGAAGTTCTCCGTATCCCGTATCAAATCACCCAAATCATTTGCCGTTAGGCGTTCCCCCTTTTTCATGAATTTTCTTGTAAATTTAGGCAAATCTTTGGAGTAAGCGGAAAATAAAATAGATACATCTATTTTTTTATTCTTAGTTTTCCTATTTCTACTTTTCTCTTTTATTATTTTCTTAGAGTGCTTCATTGCAAAATAGTCCAACGGTTTACTTATTTTAAACTTATATTTTCGAATAAAATCAGATCTCTTCCATTCCTCTATCCTGTCAATTAATCCTGGAAGGATGTTATCTATGTGTTTATATAAGGGTTTCAATCTTTTTTTCAACTCATTTGGGTTGTCAGTGGGATTTTAAAATTTATAAACCCCGTATCTCCATATTTTTAAGAATCTTAGTTAGTTAATTGAAAGTTAATTGAAAGTTAATTGAAAATTTTAAGAAAAAGTTATTATCCTAAAAATATTTGTTCCCGATGATATTCTAAATATTCATCTCCAGGCGCATTATCTTTATCCCACTGAGCCTCGGGAATTTTAAGTAAATTATTTATATCTTCAGGCATTTTTTTCATAAGCTCCAATATATCGTTAGAAAGCAAAATTGTTCCATCATTCTTAAAAGATAATAGTCCTTTATCGAAAGAATGCTTGCTTGATCGAATAAAAGGAATCCGAGGTTTCGGTTTTCTAAAGCCGTAAGTACCGCCCGAAACAACCGTCTCCAATACATCGGTAAAGAATCCTGCAAGGAAATCCAATGCATTATCATAGCTGGCGCTGTAATAGGCGAACATTTCGTCTTGGATATCGAATGTAATATGCGAAAATCTCTTTTTTTTATGCTGAAAAGTTCCATTCATTTATCGATCGAGCAATTTTATTTAACAAATTAAGGGTTAATTCTTCATTCTTTTCCTTTAATAATAGAAAAAACTTCGCCAAATGTTTGCAAAATTTTTTATTGTTTGCCCTTCGTTCAATAAAGTCATGACAATTATGTTTTAAATATTTATTATCGAGACTCATTTCTATAATGTAAGGTTCTTCTTTGGAGCCCGAAACTTCCGCTTTTATCATCCCCTCATCTAAATCCAAGGAAAGAATATTAAAAGCGCTATCCGATACAGATACTGCTCTATGAAGGGTTCCCTTATCTAAAAAGGCTTTTAAGAGGGTATTGAAATCAGAGGACGTTGTGCGCTTAAATTGCTTCAAGTCCGATCTTTGTTGTTGATCTATCTTTATTCTTTTTTTAATTTGATTCTTTCGTGATTGTTGCCATGAATTTAAACGTTTCGAGAGGTTTTCTGATAATGAAATAGTACTATCGGAATTCTTGATTAGTAAACCCCTTTTGAGGCTATTTTCTATCAATTTCTCGGCATTAGAGGGGGAAGCTAAGAAAAGTTTAAAGGAAATCTCATATAAAAGGTCCTTTCTCGAGATTTTTGGCAAATCTATTATTTTCCACAGAAAGATAATAAATTCTGGAGCCTTTTGAGGTATTTTTAAATTCATTGTTGAAGGAGATATATTTTCTTATTAAAGCATAATTATATATAGTTCTTTAAAGTTAAGAAAGATTGATAAAGGTTTTAATTTTGAAATTGTTAAAACAATATAGTCCTATCATAGGCTCAGTTCGTATTCAAATTAATGGTGTGAGGGTTAAAACTATCTAAATCAATCATTTGTAAGATACCTGGCGTTGGATTAATTCCCAAGCTTTTCATAAAATCCGTCTGTTTTTGAAAACAGCCTGAATTGACCAAGTGAACCCCTCGATACACATCATAGCCGTTAATATGCATATGGCCCGCATGAAAAATCTCAGGCAATTCCTCTATGACCATCCAATCTTGCTCCGTCGGGGCGTTTTGAGTTTTATTTCCAAATAAGGGGGATAAATGCCTACAGATTAACAGTTCTTTCATTGTTTCTGCTGGGTCCTCATTATTGAGGCCTGGAACAGTGAGATTAAGGTCAAGTAAGCTATCTCCATGATAAACCAGAGAATCCACATTATGGGTTTGAATAACACATGGATTCCCTACATTTATTACACCAATATTCAATAAATCTTGGCAATATTTCTTAGGAACGGCAGGACGAGGCACCGCGTTTCGAACAGGTTCATGATTTCCGGAGCTGTAAAACACCTTTATGTAATCTGGGATTTCTGATAATAGTTCCATCGCCTTTTTGTATTGACCATAAATATCGGAGATTAGTAGATCCTCCTTTTGTGAGGGGTATACACCAACTCCATCAATTAAATCACCATTGATAATAATATATTTAACCTTACCAGCTAATTCTCTTTGATGCTTATTGCCCCAATTTCCATTCAAGAACTCAATAAAGCGATTCCATAATGTTTCATCGAACTCCTTGCTGCCGATGTGAGAATCCGAAATCAATGCGATTGATAAAGGATCTGGCGATCTTTTAGAAGACCATTCAGTCGGTACATCAATTTTTGATATTGTATTAGCAAAAATGATCCCACTCCCCCCCTTATTACCTGGACTATAAGTGCCCCGTACAAAAAGCATTTGATCATCAATTGTTTTCTCTGCGATATTAATTATGTTCCGATTTTCACTGTCCCGTCTCACCAGTACATTGATTCTCCCGGTTAAGTCTTCCAATACAAAAAAATAATGGCCATTCTTTGTTCTCCTATGCTCAAACACCAATCCAATTGTAGAGACTTCTGTTTTATTCTGTAAACGAAATAGATTATTTATATTGACCGAGGAATATGTTTCGGGTCGTTTTTTCATTAGATTTTTCAATTTCTTGAATTTATCCATTGTCACTTTATAAAAGTCCTCATATTCCCCAGAGGTGAATAGTTTCCCCGTAGGATCAACTTTAACTTTATATTCATGATCAAATTCTTTGGCAATAGGATTATAATCAAGAGTAGATCTTGCGGGGGTCATTCGTTTAATTTTTTCGGAAATATTATCGCGATCTTGGCTTTTATTAGGATGGGGTGCATTTGTGTCGACATCCGTTTGAGAAATACTTGATTTAGATGTTTTGGTAATGCCCTCCACAATTTCCTCATTTAAAGATGGTTCGAGCTCACCAAAACTGGTTTTAGGGTCTTTTTCCATTTTCTCAACGCTTGATTCCTTATGTGTACCTGAGGCAATAATATCAACTAAGTGTTCCTGTTGTTTATCTAAAAAATCTTTATCTATTACCCTTCTCAATATTTTTTGAATTTGCTTGTTTGGTATTTTATTGAGGGTCTTTAATGAGAGCGTACTTCTAAACGAGGGGATTCCACGTGATTCTGTTAAAATCATATCCAATAGTTTCATTGGGTGCTCATTTTGTATAATAAATTCCAATGCGTTTGGGGTTACGTTTATGTGAGCAGTTAGTAATTTATCAAGTATTTGCTTCTTTACTTTTATAGGGGTGTTTTCAGCGTTCAAGGTTATTGTATATTATAGAAGTTATTATAAGATTGTTGATGAGATAATTTATTATTTCTTATTAAAGAAAAAATAAACATATCATTGGTGAGATAGTTATATCTCATTATTCTTTTTTTTTGATAAATATAAGGGGTCTTTAAGTTTATTAACTAAATGTATCTATAAGTAGAATATGTGAAACGCCCAAAATTAATCAAAATAACGGATTAATAATGAATTTAATTTAAACTCAAATCAATTAATTATATAGTTTTATAATATAGAATGTAAAATAAGTGAGGTAAATATCTATGGTGGAAATGAGTGAGGAAATGAAGATATACTTTGAGATGATTCAGAATAAGGTCGATGAGTGCTATGATATCGCGAGTGAAGCACGTAAAAAGGGATATGACCCAGAGCCTTTTGTTGAGTGTCCCCAAGCAAGAGACTTAGCGGGGAGGGTTGAAAAATTAGTCGGTCCAGAGGGTGTTGCGGATTTCATCAGAAATTTAAAGGATAAGGGGTTATCAGAGGATGAAATCGTATTTAAAGTGGTCTCAGACATCTTAGAAAGAAAAATTGGAGATATAAAAGATTTAGATAGTAGGGTAGAGCGTGCAATTAGGGTAGGTTTGGCAATTAAGACAATGGGTGTAGTGAGTGCGCCTTTAGAAGGGATTTCAGATATTAAAATACGAAAAGACCAGCAAGGGAATGAATATTTATCGATCTATTTTGCTGGACCAATTCGGGCTGCTGGAGGTACAACTGCAGGACTTTGCGTCTTAATTGCGGATTTTGTAAGAGAAAAATCGGGGATTTCAAAATATGTCGCTACTGATAGCGAGACGGGTCGATATATTGAAGAAGTTCAATTATACAGTAGAGTAGTGAATTTACAATATCCCGCCAAGGATCAAGAGATTAGGTTCGCTGTGGAGCATTTACCTGTTGAAATTAACGGAGATTCCACTCAAGATGAAGAAGTTTCTGCGTTTAGAAATCTACCGCGGGTGGAAACGAATAAGCTTCGTGGGGGCGCATGCCTCGTATTGAACGATGGGATTCTATTAAAATCCCCCAAACTCCTTAAAATTGCCGAAAGTATGGACCTAAAGGGTTGGAGTTGGTTAGCAGAAATCAAAGAGATCGCCCATAACGCAACAAAAGAGGAGCAAAAGGAAGAGATAGAGTCCACAACTCAAGAAGAAACCCCCCAAGAGAAGGTTGCACCCAGTTCAAAATATATCGCGGATATTATAGCGGGAAGACCCGTCTTCAGTTATCCTTCCCGAATGGGGGGGCATAGAATTCGATACGGGAGATCAAGAAATACAGGTCTAGCTGCGGCCGGATTTCACCCCGCAACGATGGCTTTAATGGATAATTTTGTGGCGATTGGAACACAATTACGAACTGAACGCCCAGGTAAAAGTACAAGCATCTGTCCCGTTTCATCCATTGAGCCCCCCATAGTTAAGCTAAAAAATGGCGATGTGAGACGTATTAACACTATAGGGCAAGCAAATAAAATATTTCCTCAAATAGAAAGAATCTTATTTTTAGGGGATATCCTTTTCGGATTCGGAGAATTTGCTGAAAATAATCAGAAATTAATTCCTTCGGCGTACGTAGAAGAATGGTGGGCTTTAGAGTTAGAAATAAAGGCTTTAAAGGAGAAAGAAGACAATGAAAGCCTCAGAAGAATAATTAACGACCCTTTCAATAATATTCCAACGGCAGATGATGCCCTTAATTTATCAAAAACATATAATATTCCCCTACATCCAAAATATACCGATTATTGGGCGAATTTATCTATAAGTGAACTTCAGATTCTTAGAAAGGCATTCTTAGAGGGATATAAAGAAACGGAGCAAAAGATTGTATTAGAAAACAATCCAGAAGTAAAGCAGATGTTAGAGAAAGCCTTTATTATACACAAGATTAAGGAAAATCGGATTATTTTTAGTAGGGCAATGAATATAATCTATATATCAATATTCCATTTAAAAAATACCGAGATAAAGCAAGTTGATCAAAATGCTAATTTTAAGGACTTTTTCGCCGAATTATGTTCCTTTGAAATAAAAGATAAAGCCCCCTATTTTATGGGGACTCGAATGGGACGACCAGAGAAGTCACAGAGGAAAAGTATGAAGGGTATACATACCCTTTTTCCCTTAAGCAATAAAGTGGGCAATACCCGCTTGGTCGAAAAGGCAATAAAATTGGGAAAAGTTAAGGTCGATGTATGTCGTAAAAAATGCCCTAAATGTGGCGCAGTGACAATATTTAATAAATGTGCTAAATGCGGAACCCATACAAAACTACAAAAGATCTGTAAAAGTTGTAACAAGTTGTTTCCGGGTGATAAAGAGCAATGTCCACAATGTCAAGGGAGACTTTCGTTTTCGGATGAAGCCTTATTTAATATTAAAAAACATGTGGGAAATATTTTAGATACGCTAAATATTCATCTTCCCGACAAAATGAAGGGTATTTTTGGTTTGACAAACAGATTTAGCGTTCCAGAACCCATAGAAAAAGGGATCTTAAGGGCAAGAAACGATGTACTCGTGTATAAAACCGCAGAGATTAGATATGACGCCACCGATATTCCTCTAACCCACTTCAAACCGGTGGAGTTAGAAATTTCCGTAGATAAATTGAAGGATTTAGGCTATACTCATGATATCGAAGGGAATCCAATTCATAGTAATACTCAAATTATTGAACTAAAGGTTCAAGATGTGCTTTTATCCGATGATTGTGCCGAATACCTTGCGAAGGTGGCAAACTTTCTTGATGATGAATTGGATTTGTTATATGGACTACAGACCTACTATAATGTAAAGCGGAAGGAGGATCTGATTGGGCATCTTGTGGTGGGTTTAGCACCACACACCAGTGCGGGAATAATTGGCCGCGTCATAGGTTTTAGCCCCGCCCGATCTATATATGCACACCCCTTTTGGCACGCTTCGAAACGGAGGAATTGTTTCCCTGGAGAATCTAAATTACTTGTATATATTAATGGGTATTTGAAAAGAGTAAAATTCAAAACACTTTACAATAAATATTTGGAAAATGAAAAAAAACTTGATTTTGGATATTCTAAACGCGATAAAAACTGTGATATCAAGGTCGTGTCGTTCGACCCGGAGTCAAAAAGAGTAAAAACTACAAATATAATTGATGCTATAAAGACGCCTTCTCCAAACAAATTAATTAGAATTGAATTGAAAACCGGAAGGACATTCCTAACAATACCAAAACATCCTATATATGTTGTTTCCAACAATAAAATGGAAATAAAAAGAGCATTAGAAGTAGAAGTAGGAGATTATTTTATTCTTCCCAAGTTAAATATCGAAGAAACTGAGCCAAAAACGATAGATCTATTGGAAGTTTTTTGTCATCCACAATTTAAAGATTATTGGGATAATATTATCCTTCACGGGGTAAATAAGTTTTTTGAAAGGATAATTCTTTCTCATGGTTTAAGGGAAACTGCCTCTTCGTTAAATATTAATAAAAATACCCTTAAGGACCATTATAAAACAAGAGATTCAATTCCACTCATTATTGCTAAACAACTACTAGAGTTATATAAAATACATTTTTCACATATTCCAGATTGTTTATTGGGATATAAAAAAGAACACCCCTCTATTCCAAGAAAAATAGACATTACTAAAGAATTTGGCAGATTAATGGGGTATTATCTTGCTAAAGGACATTACCGCAAAGGGAAGAGAGGTTGTCAGGTCGATTTAACGAATGTTGATGAAGACATTCAAACAGATATGAAAAAATGTATACGCACTGTTTTTGGAGAATGCATAAAAATAAGGGAAACTGATTCCCGTTTAGCTGTTTCTAATCAGCTCATTTATATGATATTTAAAGATATATTTCTTTTATCTAATTCATCAAGATCTAAAAATATCCCCTCAATTTTCCTTCAATCACCTAAAAATATTCTCTCATCCCTTCTTTCCGCCTATTTTGCAGCAGATGGCTCCGTTGATCCGATTCATTCTGAAATAAATTGTAGTACCTTTAGTAACCAATTAGCTCTGGATATTGACACTGCTTTATTACGTTTTGGTATTTTTTCAAGTATAAACTCACAACAAAGAGAAGAAAACACCACGGAATATAAGATACTGTTAAATGGCAAGAATGCACTCAAATTTGCTGATAAGATCGGGATGTCTTCAACTCATAAAACAAAAAAGTTGGAAATTAGTATCTCGAAGTTAAAACCAAAAAATCAATTAAAATTTGGTAATAATACGTTGATACCCGTTCATAAAGTTGAAATCGTCCCCGCAAAGGATAATTTTGTTTATTCCATTCATGCAGAGAGTTATAATTCTATTATTATAAATGAAAATATCGTTACTCATCAATGCGATGGCGATGAAGATGGGATTATGCTTCTTTTGGACCCCTTACTGAATTTCTCCAGGCATTATTTACCAGACAAGATTGGTGGAAGGATGGATGCTACCTTAGTCATTAGTAGTGTGCTAGATCCTAATGAGATCGATACCGAAGCCCATAACATCGATACAATGAGGAGATACCCCTTAGAGTTTTACCTTGCTACTGAAAAATATGCCACCCCCAAGGAATTAGAACATATTATTGAACTCGTAGATGATAGGTTAGGAACCCCAACGCAGTATGAACAAATCAATTACAATATCCCCACAGAAGATATCAATCAAGGGCCCTTTACCACCGCCTATAAAACTTATTCCTCAATGGATGACAAGATTCAAGCGCAACTGCATTTAGCAAAAATTATCGATTCGGTTGACGAAAAAGATGTGGCAAGGAAGATTATTTCCTCGCATTTTAACCCCGATATCTTGGGAAATTTACGTAAGTTCGGACAGCAGGAGTTTCGATGTGTCAAATGTAATACAAAATTTAGGCGACCCCCTATTTCGAACGGTGGTAAATGCCCAAAGTGTGGAAATAATGTTATATTAACCGTAAACCGCGGAGGCATAGAAAAATACATTCCTCGCGCTATAAAATTATGCGAGGATTTTGAATTGGATAATTATACGGTTCAAAGAATGGAATTAATTAAGCAATACGTCACCAGCTTGACAAACAACCCGCGAATAAAGCAACAAAAACTCTCGGATTTTTTTTAAATGCAATGAGAATCATAAAGACTATAAATGATTATAACAAGGATTAAAATAATGCAGGAGATGGGATTCGAACCCACGAACTCCTATGAGATTCTCCTTTTACACTTCTGAGTAAAAGCTGGAGCCTCGGTCCAGCACCGTTGACCAGGCTTGGCGACTCCTGCAGAAAAAAATTAGTTCATTTTTATATAGTATTTTTTCTAATGTTTAAAATAATTTATTTCTTTTGTTTTAGATAAGAAGAGATATAAAAGAGGACCTTCCGAAATTGTTCCTAGTAAGATTCATATCTAAAAAAATTTATTTATCATTAAAACAAAATTATAAATAAAGCGAAATTATATCAAGAAATAGAATTGAATATCAATAAATAGATTTGAATAGATATGACCGTAGACCGTGAAAAATTAAATGCACTTTTAAAATGGTATAAAAAAGAAGTGGGAGAGGAATTAATCGCCGCTATTATCGCTGATCGAGAGGGTTTAATTATGGGAAGCATTACCGGCTCTGAAGAAAAGTCCGTTGAAGAAGAGATCGTAGGAGGATTAAGTGCATTGGTAGAACCCGTCTTAGATCGTATCACAAAAGAATTCAGTTCGGGTTCGTTTGGCACTGGAACCTTCGATACGGATGAATATCGATTAATATTTTGCGAAGCGGGAAAACATGCGATCTTTGTCACTGTATTAGATGCATTAGCATTGTTAGATCCTATTTTTCCTTTAGCGTATTTAACCGCCGAAAAGATTGCACGGATTTTTGATGGAAGAACTGTCAGTCCTGTTATTCCTTCTCTCATCACCGATAAAACAAGTGCTAAGATCGAGAGGGAAATAAATAAACTCAAGAAGATAAAAAGCGAAACGGGAAATTATGCTTTTAAACTCATTCTTGGGGGAGACGGGGCAGTCGGTAAGACAAGCATGGTCCATCGCTTTGTAGAAGACAAATTCGAATCCAACTATAAGGGGACGATTGGGGTGAGCATTATGAAAAAGGAGTGCAGCTTTGACAGCCTCGAAACGAACGTACGCTTCGTAATATGGGACCTCGCAGGTCAGACGCAGTTTATTAGAATAAGACGTACCTATCTATTAAACGCGGAGGTAGGAATAATCGTTTTTGATGTTACACGCAGAAGCACATTTGAAAATGTGAGTAAATGGGTTAAAGAAGTTAAGGATTCTACTCCTAATATTATTTTAGTATTGGTCGGCAACAAAATCGATTTAGAAGACCAGAGAGAAGTCACTAGAGAAGAGGCAGAGTATATGGCTAAAGACTTAGGAATCTCCTATATAGAAACCTCAGCAAAAGAAAACACAAATATAGAAGACGCATTTAGAATGTTAGCAATGGAAGCAATCAGGAA
>CAZDJH010000109.1:0-10157 GCA_964505645.1 uncultured archaeon
TAATATATTCATCATAAGTGAGATAATTAATATTAGTATAGATTACCTTTTTCACCAGCTTTTCCCCAAGTATGAAATTTTCATTTCTGAACTTCTTAGAAAGGTAATAGGTAAAAAGCGCCAAGAAAACCATATTACATATATTTCTCGAAAAAATATAAGGTATTGCTAAAATACCCAATATGCCAGTAAGATTGGCAGTAAAGGAAGCCGTCCTAAGGGTAAAAAAATCGATCCCAAAGAGGGGAATAACACTTGCCTTACCTGTTAACCAATATTCTTCCGAAGGGAGAATGTTAATTAAAGAGATCAAAGGAAGGCCAGTAAGGGAAGATATAACTTCGAAGAGAATGGATGTTAAAAGCGCCGCAATTAAAAAGCCGATTAAGCTCAGCGTCACCTTGTTTCCGTACTTAAATATGAAAAAGAGAAAGATCAAGATTAACCCCAGAGAGAGTATTGGATACAAGATGGTATTTAAGATAATCTGCAGATCAAATCCCAAGGCCTCAGAGAGGGACGGATCGGCATTAAAAAGGCCCATTGAAACCAGATACTGTGCATAGGGGGTATCGGGAAAAAGCAAAAGGTATAAAATAAAACTCAATCCGAGATATACAAAAATAGGGATAAATGCAAAGAACATTCCATAGAGCAGTGAATAAAGGTTTACCTTTTTGATATTTTGTTTTTTGTTTTTCCACCAGTTAATTACTTTAAGTAAAATAAAAATGGAAATTGGTTCAAAAATGTCCAAAAACAGAATAAAAACAATGGACGCCATAATGAAATAACCGAAAAATGCGAAAATGACATCGATGGATTCGAGGTATTCAAGCAAGAAAAGAAATATCGAAATGACGGAAATGGGAATTCCAACCATATACAGACTTCGAAAGAAGTCGCTTCTTACTTTTTCCCCAAAATACCTCCCCTTTATTGCAATTCGACTGGAACTAATTAATTCGATGCTAAATAAAAACACCGCCAGGTAGACAAAAAGAATTTCCAAAAACCATCCAAGAGCTGTTTCTGCAGTAGTAAGGGAAAAATCTTGAAGGTTTGAAACTTTTAGCACCACCTGAAGGATGTAAAGCGAAATTGGTAAGAGTACAATCAATAACTTTAAAATTTCCTTTTCTCGGGTCCAATCGGTATCTAATAGATTATTCTTAATCGTCTGAAGGGGTGCTTCATTGAACTCATAAGTTATTTGTTTAAGATTCTCCCTAATGCTGCCATCTGATTTCCTAAGCTTATTCCATACTATAAATAAAGAAATGAATGGAGCTACAAAAAAGATAAAAGGAAGGGCGACAAGAGGGTAAGAAGAGAAGATGGTAATCAATGTGAGAAAGTGTACTAAAATATAGGGGATTCCCATCCCTTCCTCACCTGGAGATACCTCCAATTGATTGGGACTCGAGCCAAGTTGGAAGATAATGGGGATAATCCAATATATAAGATAAAAGATCGAAATAGCGATAACTATCCTGAAATATAGCATTCCTATGGCTTTTTCTCTGATATACGGAACTAAAAGAGGTACGGCAAATAACGCGAGAGGTAATATATTTAATCCAATGGTAAGAAGAATTGAAGCGATCATTATAATATTTTTCAAAAGTATTTTCTTATTCCTTATTTTTATATTAATTATTACAATTTACATTTTAAAGTTTATTTTTTTCAGGTTATAAAAATGAATCAACAAAATACAGAAAATAGAATTGGAATCATTATCGACGATGATTTTGCCACAAAGCATAATCCCCCTTATCCTAACCCCGTCTTTGTGTCCTATGAAACACCTTTAAGGATTTCTGCTGTGATAAGGTATCTTGAGAGGGTTGATCTATTTAATCACAAGCGGATTATAGAGCTATCCCCCAAGATCATCAACGATGAAACTTTAACCCTCGCGCATTCGGAGTACCATATAAATACAATAAAGCGACTGACAGATTTTGGAGGTGGGATCATGAGCGAGGATGTATTTATTACCCCAGATAGCTTTTCAGTTGCAAAAAAAGCGGTTGGGGGAGTTATCGAATCTATTGAACGGGTCTTAATAGGTGATATTGACCAAGCTTTTGCCTTGGTGCGGCCCCCAGGACATCATGCCCTACGGGAGAAATCCTCTGGATTATGCATCTTCAACAACATTGCGACTTCAATCTTTTATTTACGGGAGAAAAAGCAATACGACAAAAAAATCGCAATAATCGACATTGACGATCATTATGGAGATGGACTCGCGCGCTATTTCTATGAGGATCCCTCGGTATTATATTTCTCTATTCATGAATTCGATTTTCTTGAGGGTGACATCGGATTCATTTCAGAATTAGGGGGCGGGGAGGGACGGGGTACGTCTATTAATTTCCCAATCCCCCTCTATACCTCCGATGAAGGCTTTTTAGAGTTCTTTGAGGTCATTGAGCCCATTTTAAAGGAATTTGACCCTGATTTACTCATCATAGCCACGGGGTTCGATATGTATTTCGCTGATCCCATCGGAAATTGCCTCCTCACCAGTAAGTCCTACTATAAGTTCACTAGGAGAATTCTGAAGTTGGCGGAGGAGATATGCGATGGGAAACTAGTATTCGTGCTGGAGGGAGGGTATAACCTCATTGGACTTCCTATATGTTGTCATACGGTTCTTTCGGCATTGTTAGATGAAGGTTTTACAACCCATCCTTTTGAACAGCTTGATTTTTCTGAATATTCCAAAAAACGCGAAATTATTAAAATTAAGAAATCTCTAAAGGAATTACTCAAACCTTTTTGGAAGTCATTGAGAACATAAGTGCCCCCATTTAACCTTTATAACTTTGCATGTGGATTAATACAATGAATATATGAGAGGAAAGGTGTAAAATAGGTTAGATAACGGCATCAAACTTTTGGGCATATTGCTGTACCGTCAATAAGGCATCTCGGGGACCAATCTTCGGGCTAATATAGCATACCAACGCTCCTGAGCCCCCAACGGGTATTGGACAAACGATAATATGCCCTTGCCCTTTAATATTTGTTCCAACCTTGCGCTCCTCCGTATTTTCCACGAGCATATACTTTACGCCTTGAACTGTAATGCTCGACATCCCTTTCTGACCTAATTCCAGATGGGTTTGTATAAGCTCGGAAAACTGACTCAAGTCTCCAGTTATATCCCAATTATCGGTCTGCTTTAATAAATTCCCATCCTTCCCAATAACGGCAATGGCGTAGATGTTTTCCTCTTCAGCCAATAATTCATCTATTATACCCTCTACAGACATTTTTTTCTCACTTAAGAATTTTTTACTTAATATTATATGTTTCTTTTCTTATATATTAATTATTATTAAAGAATATTTTTAACATTTTTAATATTATCAATATTAAAACATAAATATATCGGTGAAATTAAATGGGACTTAGTCTAATGAAGAAAGGAGTGCTTTTGATTCTTCGGGAAAAGAAGGTATTTTCCATTTTTGCGGTTATCTACTCGTTGTTGATCTTTTTAACTAGCCTTTTCTTGGAAAATATTAGTTTTTTAGGGGATGTTGCCTTGTATCTTGCGCTTATTTTCATTTTCGCGAGTGTAATTCTATCATTACTTTACGCGTGGTTACTAGTGCGCAGAAATAAGCGGAATTGGGCGACCCTCAAGTGTATCGGGTATACGAGTGGTGATATTATCATAATGCTCTCAGGGATTATCTTATTTACCGCGTTATTAGGATTTATTGTGGTTGTAGAAGTTTTGTTCCATTATACTGCTCTCTTCTCCTATTTTACAAATACGAATGAAATGCTAGTTGGTTTATTCCCCGTAGCACTTACGAGCGGACTTTTTCTGGGTGTGCAAATCTTAAGTATTGCAGTGATCTATAAAAAAGTGTTAAAAGTAAGGCCCATCGTGGCCCTAAAGCAGGTGGAGGCGTAGAAAATGCCATTAGATTTGGATGTAATGATTGAAGCAATTGACGTAAATAAGGAATATCGAAGGGCTGGAGCCATTATTCGGGCATTAGCAGATGTGAATTTAACGATCAAGTCGGGAGAATTTGTCATTATCCACGGGCCAACAGGGTGCGGGAAGAGCACCCTCCTCAATGTGCTTTCAGGATTGGATTTTCCCGATAGCGGCAAGGTAATCTTTGACGGAGAGAATATCGCAAGATCTCCTGAAGAGCGATTGTCCCGATTACGGCGGATGAAAATAGGATTTGTCTTTCAAGACTTTAATTTGATTAATACTTTAACCGCGTTGGAAAATGTGGAAAGTGTATTATGGCCGACTGTATTACGGTCTTCCGAAATAGAGGATCGTGCTATCGCTGCCTTAAGGGAAGTCAACTTATTGGACAGAAAGGACCATTTTCCTGTCCAAATGAGCGGTGGCGAGAAGCAGAAGTGCGGTCTTGCGAGAGCAATCATTCACAGACCGCGCGTTATTTTAGCTGACGAGCCCACAGGTAATCTAGATCCCGATTCGGAGCAAGAAATCATGAAGCTCCTAAAGAAGATCAATAAAGAGAACGATACAACGGTTCTGGTTGTTACTCACCGGCATCAGTTGAGCTCCTTCGGCGATAAAGTCGTGAAAATGGATGACGGACGTATTAAAAGCGTCCAATAACCCTTATCGTGCGCAATTACGGTATTAAACCTATTAAAATTTTTACTTCTTTTTATATCTTTTTTATATCAAATCGCATTCTGCGGGTAGAATTACTTTTCTAAGATCAGATTCACGCCACGCTAGCTTGAGTCTCAAAGTTCTCGCTTCAAATCCTTAGAATCCGCCACTCTTACAATTGTAATTCGATACCAAATATTATAAGCCGGAGTCAGATTGGCAAATTGTAGCGCAAATGATCGATTGATGATGCTTTGGGAAATAAAAAATCTTATTAATGGATGGCTGACTATATTATTGTCAGTAAATCAGTACTATAAAAATGTCACTTTTTGTCGCGAAAATTGAATTCTCAGTATAAAAATAGAGAATGTTTTCTCGGTAATATAGCCATTAAAATAGGAAAAAAAAGGTATTATTATTATTATTAAATCCCTAAAGATTTAATGTGGTTAATAATACGTTTTGAAGGTAGACCAGGAGGTTCTTACCGTCATTAATTTCTTGAACCTCTACGGTCTTACCTGCTAATTTATAATCGATGTAATGTTGGGAACCCAGATACATAATGGTACCGTTTTTACTTATTTTGCGCGTTTTTCGCCTTTTCTTAATAGGTACGTTGTAGGAATGAGTGGCAATGAGCCGTTCTTTGTAATAAATCTCCAGTTTATCCCCGTATTCTATCACATCCACCCGCAATCCTATTTTTTTTTTCTTTTCTTTTTTCGTGAATCTTGACCCTTTAATCTTTTTTTAATTCTCTCCGATATCACAACCCTCTCCCATTTCAGTTAGAAACGCTTAAATCTTAGAATTTGTAAGAGGGTATAAATAATTCTCAACGAAAAGGGAAATCCATAAATATTTCATCATTAAACAACGAGATACAATCTTCATTCTAACACGCCCAAATCATTTATTAATAATGGGGGGGTTTAAAGATTACCAGATTAGTGACCAAAGTCCTTCTCCGCACTGAAAGATTCCGTCAAATAATGCATTAAGTTTGCGTCGCTCATCCTTTTGGGGATAGAGAGAGAATTGCTTTTGCGTTTCATCTCCCCTTGTTGGAAATACCAGATAAAAGTTATCTCTGCCGAGATTTTGAAGTGAATCATAGATATAACTTTCGAAGGCGCGGGCAAATAGTTCTATGGTGGACCCCCAATAAGAGCCGTGGCTCTTGCTTCTCATGGCAAATTCAGAACCTTGTATAGCGAGCAGTAATGTTCGGAGTGTTGTTAGCAGCGATTTAGATTTCTTAGGGGGCAAATGTATGAATCTCTCTCGTAAATCGAGTGTTTCCATATCGAAAGTGCTTAGATGAGTCTCGATCACTTCGTCGCGATTCTCAAGGGCTCGTACCAGAAAATTATCGAATGCATGACCCCATTCATGGGCAATGGACCCATTTCCCCGTTTCCGAGTGAGATTTATAATCTTCTTGACCGGTTCATAATGTGCAGCAGCCGTCCCACTTCCTCGCGCTCCTATCGCGATAGATAAGTTGTTGCCAAAGCTTAGATCTTTGGGGTCCATAAGTAAAAGTTTCGCTAAGTCATACAGCGCTCCATACGTTAGTTTAATGAAGATAACTCGTTCGGAATCAGGGACATAATTTCCGAATTGAACTGCCTTAAGGTTAAATTCTAATGCCATCTTTTCCACAAGGTACGCATCAGATATATCGGAAAAGTCAAACCGGCTTTCCTCTAGATTCTGATACCGTTCCATCAGAGATTCACGCCATTTTTTAATGTGTTCCCCGATTGATTTACCTTTCTTTCCTTTCTTTTTCGTGGTTAAGAGTTCCTCCAATGTGAGATAATCGCCCTCCACCGAAGTTTGGATTACAATCTCTCCTTGTTTAACAACTAATTCTTCCTCGTATTCAAGGGGGCGCACTATTTTGGGAAGTGCAATGGCAATTTCATTCCCACTTTCCAGTTCTTCGGATTGTGTTTTTGCCGTAAATACTGATTTGTTGCCGACCAGCAATCCTATTGCATTGAGATAGGTGATGCCAAATACATCTAAGTAGGTGGCCCAGCTCTCTTTACGGAGATGATTCCAATGGTTTCTCAGGTAGAAAAAGAGGTCGGTGGTGGAGCGAGTGAAATGGAGGGTATCCATTAAAAATTCCAGCTCTCGAACATATACTAACCGTCCCTCAACCGTCTGAAGCTGGGGGGAATTTGGAATTACGCGATATAGGTACTTTCGATAGAATATATGTCCGGCAGTCTTTCTCGACTCTAATAATTCGTCTAAATTAAATTCGGGAAGGATACGTTTTTTTCGGATATATATTCGGGCCCTTTCCTCGCCCATGGATCTGATTCGCTCCTCAGAAACCACTCTATTTACACCGAAAAGATGCTTTTTTGCGCCCCAGATGATCTCACCGTATTCCTCTACTTCCGATTCCCTAGAATAAGGGCGTCTTTTTTTTTCATTAGGTCCTTTCTCCTTGCTCATTTTTGATATCCGCTCTCGTTTAAGAGAAATATCTATCGATAATTGAATTGACTTTTCCGGAAAAGACGGATGTCTCGCCGATAAATTTAGATAATTCCTCATGATAGGTTTTCTCAAACCGTTTTATAAAAAGCTCACTTTTCTTGAATAAAATCGGCAAATACTTCTCGGCGGTGAGCGCGACGATTATGTGAGTCCCATAGGAAAAGTAGATAAGCACACTCCCCTTATCAATAATTCGCAAATTCTTATTCTCATTGGTAATTTCGGAGATTAAGCCCATTATCCCTGAAAGCCCGCCTGTAATAATATCTTCTGTCAATTTATGGTTTTTTGTATGGTCAGTAAAGTGTTTTGAATAGAGACAGAGCGAGTTTTTATTAAAAACATAGAGGTCTCGAATATTTTCCGCCCATTCTGCCTCTTTACTAGAGAGAACTTCAGGTAAGGGCATAATCCAAACGAGAAGGATGACTAGCAGGAATGAATTGATCCCTTCGTCAAATGAGGGAATCCACCACCATAATGCGGGGTTGATTGCAAATAGTGTTCCAAGAAATGTATGGGTAAACAGCCCAAATAGGAATCCCATAATGGCGGAAAAGGGGAATATAGAGCATATCCTTCCGCGATATTTTAGAGTATTGCGTTGAGTTGTAAAGTCTCCAACAAATGTAAAAATAAGAATGCAAATAAGGGGTATGGTAATAGTTATAAAAATACCCGCATAAAACACCTTGAGAATTGGGGAGAAAATAATAATTGTCGAGATGGTAAGGATAGACCCGGTAAAAGTCCATTTGCGGCCCATATTATCCAACAAAAGCCCGGAGAGACCAATGCAAAATAAAATTAGGGTAAAAAAGCGGATTGGTTCTGAGAGGAGATTATCGATAATCGGGAACGCGTTGCCGATGATAAAACCGAGCGTTAAGAAAGAAATTAAATACCCGATAGTTGAGTGCTTACTGAATATTTCAAGGAGTGTCTCGTCGGAAGTGAGGCGTTCTTCGGTCTCCACATAAGAATACTGTTGCGTTGCCTTAAAAATATACAATACATAGATAATATTTATAAATAGATTGCAAATAGTATTATTTCTCACGAATACTACTAAAAACTGGGCTGGAATAAAGGAGAATAAAACAAGATAGGAATAAATCCGTCCCCTGTTTAAAATTGTCGTCTCGTGCGTCACGATGGTAATTACATCAATCAAGGAGAGGCCTAGGAAAAAGATCAGAATAGAAATCCCGATAGATTGGAGTGGTATTAGGGGGAAAAGGAGCAAAAACGATCCTATAGGTAAAAAACCAGTTGTTAACAAGAGAACTTTCATGCGCTGCTTTACCAAATCGATAATCATGCCGCCCAATAGGAAGGTCAATATGATCGTCAAGATGGCAACGGTTCCCACCGGTATTAAAATTGACGTTGATGAGATCTGTAAGAAATAGAGCAAAAGAAATTCAAAATTATAGATTTGTAAGAAGAATCCAATCAATAGGTAGAGAAATCCGAATTTTGAGATATCAATATCCCGAATAAAAACCTTATATAAGTAAAATTTAAGAGATTGCAATGTTTTATTGAATTCGCTTTAATGCTATGTATGATAATGATGAGGGTAATATAAGATACTTATTGAATTTAACTGATTCTAAGGGTAGGTCTAAATGAAGATCTATCGAAAGTTAATGGATTAAAATCTCTCTATTTGGGGGATTGATCACAAAACTTTTGCTAGGGGTTAGCATAATTCGCCCGACTCGGAATAGCAATCGATTAGGGAATCCATTTGCTCTAAATACTCTTGCATACTATCATACCATTTATCGAGTAAATATTGCATTCTTTGTTTAATAAATTGCAAGTTCTCGGCGTTATAAATGTATAGGTACCCTCGCTTCTTTATGTTATGAAGTTTCTTTAAGCGTGAATACTCCTTAAGCGACATCGATTCCCTTTTTATAAGATTTAGGTTCCTTAAGGTTTTTAGGGCTCTCTGGATGGTCGACCTGTCCATTTCAAAGAATTTGGTGAGTTCGATCGTCGAAATATTTTTATTTTTAATTAAATATGCGAATATTTCAGTTTCCAGCTTATTAAGACCTAAAATGCAGCAAAAGAGCCTATCGCTCTTAAATAATTCCTTTTCTTTCAACTTCTGATAATCTTCTTGCTCAATTTCTTCTAATTGTTCTGTTATACTTTTAATTTTACATCACAACTTTGTTTTAATTCTTCGAAGTATAGTTTTCATACTATTATAATTCATTGCACCCACTTGTTTATGGATAATGCGTCCATTCTTCATAAATAGAGTTGTTGGTATCCCCGAAATGCTATATCTCTGAGCTATCGCCCCATTCTTATCCACATTCACTTTAGCAAAGACGTATTCTGTTGAAAATTCCTGCTGAAGCTTCTCAAAGACGGGGGCAAAAGACATACATGGTCCGCACCATTCCGCCCAGAAATCAATTATTATGAGTTTGTCGGGAAATTCATTGGAAATACGATCAAATTCTTGAGCTGTATCCAAATATAACACCTTTTTCGGCATAGAACGCATCTTCATATAGCTTTCAAACTTCTTCCTTCGCAATTCTTCTAATTCTTCATCAGACATGGCAAATAACGTTGTATTCGTGCTTTTTTATTTCTGTTTATTTTAGAAAAAAGTTATGTTTTCTTCAAACATTACTAATTAATTTTCTTTAAAATTCTTTATGTATTCATTACATTTTATACAATATCACTTTTAAATAATAATTCTTATTTTTCTATCCTCAATCGCAACCATGGTTTAACCCTTCAAATGGCTGATAATCGGATGAAATATTTGATTTAGTGAGAATCTTATTGTGGGTGGAACCGTTTAAAACGTTATAGTATCCCAACAACTACATTTAAAGGGCAATTAATTACCAGATGGAAAAACGGGTGCATTTTATATGAAAATGGAATAATTCTACATAATATGATTGAAGTCTCCCCGCCCTAAAGGACGGGGATTCCTACGAGTCCGCTAAGCGTT
>CAZDJH010000110.1:0-10135 GCA_964505645.1 uncultured archaeon
GTCAATGTTAAACTCATCTTGGGGATCAGATTTTAATAAGTTTTTTATTCGTTCCTCTCTTGGTAAATCCCGGTCTCCAAATTTTTCAGCCTTAAATGACAATCTCACCGCCTTCTCACGGGTACGATTATAAAAGGTATAATTATTCTTTCCATAATCTTTAAAAATCAAGTTTCCCTTTCCAAAGGTGGTCCCTAATAGGGCTTGAAGTCCGTCAACGCTGCAATTATCATTTTCTACAACTGCAACCAATTCTTCATCCACGGAAAAATCATTTCCATGTTCAAGGATATATTTTGAAGCTAACACACCTATAGCCACACCAGGGCACGAATGTCCATGAAATTCTACTGCGTTCTTCATCAAATTTTCTGAGTCCATAAATTAATCCGAGAGTTTTGTTTTAAATGTTGTTTATCTAACTAAAATAAGAAAGAAATAGGAGGGTATAAACCTAATGATTATATTTTATAAATTTTGTCTTTTATTTTCTTTTTTTTTTCTTAATAACAAATATTTGTAATATTCCTTTAGAAACAAGAGCAGGCACGGTAATTACCAGTATTAATGTTATAATCGTATGAAAGGGTTTAATGGGGTTCTAAGAAGAGAGAGACTTATTAAAAGTTTTTCTTTACCCAATCCTCAAATTTAATTTCGCGTAGTTGTTCGGCCCATAGCGTTTTAATATTCGGTTCATCGGGGATAAGTCCATCTCTTTTCAACAATTTATATAGTTGCTCCACCGCCTTTTCAATTAAGACACTATAAGTGGGGGCTCTTTCGTGTTCAATCTCTTTATATCGTTCATTGATCTCCTTCTTAAGGTTCTTTATAATAGATAACCATTTTTCTGAAAAATTAATTACAAATTCTTCAATATCCTCAACTTTATCTTTCTTTAGAACGGGTATAGTTAGTTTATACTTCTTATTGGGTTTATGAATTAGTTTATACCATTCTAAGGCTAATAAATGATTTTCCAGTACTTCTTCTTGCCACTTATATTGCACGGATGTCTTATATTCTGATTTGCCAATAAGTATAGGTTTAGGAGAGAATCTCATTGTTCGTGCCAAATCTTCAAATGATTTCGGCCCCTCCGCTAATCTTATTAAGATTTCCCTCCGAACCTTATTTTCTAAGGGCCACGGTACTTCCATCTCATCCCATGGCTTTGCTTTATCGAAATCAAACCATGGTTGAATTTCATCAACTTGGATCTTTCCAACAAATCTATAATCGTTATACTTAGTCTTTTCTTTCATTTTTAAGATGTTTGCTTTTTATCTGATTGTATATTTTAAATGATTTGATAATAACATTTATTCCTCTTCCAGCATGGACTGAATAAGTATTTCTGTAGCCTCTTCTTCCGTTAATCCTTTAGCCATCAGCTCATCGAGCCACTTTTGGGGAAACCTCCCCAATGACGCTTCATGAGAAACTGAGGAGGTAGGATCTATAGCCCTAATAAATGGTCTTGCGCGGCATATTGACCCTTTACCCAGCACAATTTCACTGCATTCCACATGTCCATTACATCTTGGGGCATTACCCTCGGTAATACCGTACATTAGCACCTCGCCCCCATTCTTAGCTGCTGCCTTCATTTTCAGAATACTACGGGCATTTTGTCCCTCTAAATAGATAGCGTCGCGAATACGTATTGAATCAGTTTGATTCTTTCCAAAAGCTCGTATATCTGATCGAATTACACTATTTTTCATTGCATAAATATCCAATGTTATTTTAACTTTTCCTGGAGTCCCTCTCGTTAACTTAAAATTATTTTCAAAGATGCTATTTTCCCCAACGTACATATATCCAACGGGAGCGACTAAGGCCCCACTTTTTTCTCCATGATAATGGGTTTCTGAATATGTAAATTTGCAATTATTTCCAATGTAAAAATGGCCGAACATCTTATGAATTAATCCATCTGCATTCGGAAAACTACAATGGGCTTGAACAGTTACCTCACTATTATCTTCTGCGATAATCCGCGGGAAGATTTCTTGTATTCCCGATTCTTTGTTAACTCCAAAACATAGATGAACGGGTTCTTCTAATTTTACCCCTTCCTTTATTACCACATCAGCTATTATACCATTCTCGATCTCTTTTCCTTTGAGAACTATACCTTCTTTTTGTTCCAATCCTTGTATTTTGTTGAAGTTTAATAATAACTTAGCACCCCCTCCGTGACCGGGCATAAAATCCCGTACATCGATGTCATAATCATCCAAGCTTTGTAAGATTTCTTCGGGATATTCATCCGAATTACTCATAATTCATCCTCACCAGCAAATATTTTATCTATATAATCTTCTGAAAAACAACGTTCTCCGTCCTTGAATAAATTTCTTTTACAAAATTCTTTCAAACCAGCCTTTTTACAGTAGCGGAGCATAACTTCTGGAAATTCATCGGTAATTAATCCTTTTCCATGCCATATTAGGGTTCCATAGTCAGCAACCATCCCAATATCCTCCCTGTGGGTGATCAAAAGAATTGTCATATCAAGCGACTTGATCCTATTGAAAATATTGAGAAAATCTTCTACGATTATTACATCTAACCCACTATCGGGCTCATCTAAGATAATTAATCGTGGTCTCATCGCAACGACTGCAGCTAGTTCAATTCTCTTCCTCTCACCGCCGCTTAGAGATTGGTCTACATATCGGTTTATGTATCTATCTGGTGGAAGGTTTACGATCTGTAATGCTTCTCGTACTTTATCATCTAAATTTGATTTATCCTTAATGCCTAGGGAAATATATTTTCTAACGGATAATCCATCAATCCTGGCAGGTTCTTGCCACGCTAAAGTGATACCCATCTTCGCTCGTTCCGTAATACTTTTTTCAGAGATTTCAATTCCATCAAAAAGAATTTTGCCTTGCGTCAATTTATAGGTTTGGATGCCCATTATCGTATATGCCAGAGTTGATTTCCCACTTCCATTCGGGCCGATAATCGCGTGGATTGTACCCTCCTTCACATCCAAGGTAATATCATCCACGATGATTTCCTTTTCGTCCCTCGTCGGAATAGATACGTTCCGTAACTCTAAAAGTGCCATAATTTACATATGCTATAATTAAATGATTTTTTAAATGAATAATATATTAAAATTATTATTTTTATTCATTAGAATATTGATTTATTCATTAAAAGAATTTGTGTTTATTATTTATAATTTAAGATAAAGTCTAAATTAGAATGAGGGAGTTTAAGATTTGTGATTATTTATAAATTTAAACCAAATTTTTTATATTTATAAAGGACTTTAAAAAATTAAGTGCTATTCTGATCAGTGTTATAAATTAACAAGGTAATAGAGGAAAATAAATATGTGGTTTCATGAAAAAACTAAAGATCTTACGGACAATTTTAATGAATATCAAGTTCTGTGCGGTATTGAGGAAGAATTCCTCATTATCGGACAAGATGGTACCTTGGTTGAAGCTGCAGACGAAATAATGAAGAAAGCCGCAGAAATCATTGAAAATGATCCAGATCTTTTAGAATCTTTACGAATTAAGATTAGAAGCCTCGATGCAGAGCCAAATCCCGCGCAGATCGAATATGTAAGCTTGCCGATTGAGCTCAATATGGTTGAAGATGCGATTAGAGCTGGAAGGAATCTGTTAAAGGTCACCGCGGAAAAACTTAATGTAAAATTGTTCGCTCAGAGCCTTCATCCAATACAAAGCGATCCCCATCCGATTGTTGGTACTCATATTAATGTATCGGTCCAAAAAAGAGATTCATTAATGAGGTCCGAGGATTTAAAAGCAGTTAATAATTATCTATGGAATTATCTACCGGAAATCATTGGTGCAACTGCGAATTCTCCAATCTATCAAGGAAAAGAAAATAATGTCGAAAGTAATCGCTGTGCAAATAGTACGGTTTTAAAACCCAACGGGTTTGCTCAGATCGAAGTTCCAGAGGATAAACCCGCCCTTATTCCAATGCGATACTACGGGCGAATGAGATATCAGTTAAAGATTGGGAGGGGTGAAGATGAATTCTCGAAAAAAGTTATAGCTAATTCTCGTGGGGAACGCTTGGTGGATATCACACCCCGAGGCCCTTTTACAAATATACAAGATGATAAGGATGATTCCCCCTCCCGGAATCGCGTAGAAGTAAGGGTGATTGATGTACAGCAGAGGATCGAGGATCTAATAGATATAGCATATCTTTGTAGCGCTTCGGCCCTCCATGCTATTCATCTAGAGCAAATAGGTACAATTAAAGAAGACCCCTATCATAAAAATAATATGGAAAACGCCATAGCGAACGGGAGAGATGCGAAACTTAGGCGAAATAATGGGACCATGTCCCTTCAAGAGAGTTTAGCGGACTGGATAAATGATATATCCAAGTATTTAGATTATTTAGGGCTTTCTATAAAGCATCTACCAGAAGAAAAGTTCCAAAGACCCAGGCTCCAAAGGGGATTAAATGTAAGTTATAATACTAGAAAGATTGAAAAAATCAGACAACAAGGGAATGTATATGCGATTGTCGTATTAAAGAATTCACGAATCATTTCAGACAATCGAGGAGATAAGTATAAAGTTGCAGGGGGCAGAGAACTTCAAGGTAAGTTGTCAGCGAAGTATGAACTTTCATACAAGGAAGAAGATGGGATAGTCCAAGCTTTTGACGATATTAATGTAATCAATACGCTTAAGGTGCAAGGGTTGAGCATACCGCTAGAGGAAGGGGATAAAGTAGCGAGGGTGAGGACGCGAAGCGAGGACCTCATCGATAGATTATTGGGCGGCTTCTTTTAACTCCCATCAGTCTAAAGATCATAAGAAAAAAAGATTTAAATATCAATAATTTCAATAGAATTAGAATATGAGTGGAAAAGGAATGAGTGAGCGCAATAACAAGCAAGACAGAAAGAAATCTGAGAAAACAAACAACATGTTTGTCTATGGCACACTTCGCCACGACCAGAGCCGTGGGCATGTACTTCAAGGATTGCAATATAAAGAAGCAAATCTCCTAAATCATAAAAAGATTTCACCCCCGACGCTCGGATTCCCGTTCATTATTGAAAATGATTCTTCTGAAGTTAAGGGCGAAGTATATTTTGATGTTGACAGAGATCTTATTAAGCAAATCGATATGATTGAGGGAGAGGGGTCCTTATACCACCGGATTATTGTGGAAATCCGCACAGAAAACGGAGAGCGGGTTAAAGCCTATACCTATTACCCTTCGGAACGATTAATTCGATCTTATAGATAGATTCTTGAGTGGTGTAAAAAAGTTATGACAGAAGAGGACAATATAGAACCGTTGGAAGAAAAATATATACTCCTCATCGATAACTACCCTAGAGGATTTCCAACAGATAGAATTACGAGATTAGAAACGATAATACGAGATTGCATTGCAAATGTAAATAGTAAGACAATCCATTATTCAAAATTCAAAAAGGGGATGCTCGAAAACGCTATGGGTGTAATCCTCTCGGGCTCTAACCTAAACGTTTCTGATTTTTATCATAATCAGAAGTTAAAAAAGCACTTTAGTCCCCAGCTAGAATTCATTAGAGAAGAGGATAATCTACCCGTTTTGGCGCTTTGCTTTGGATTTCATTTGGTTGCCTACGCATGGGGGGCTCAAGTATGTAGAATGCGAATTCCACGGTTAGGCGGACGTATTGTCTTTTTATTACTAAAAAAAACCGATGATATCATCACAAAGCGAAATATACCTGTGAACGCACACCACCGTGATTTTGTATCTCCAAATGATTGTATAATTAGGGAAGATTTTGAAATCTTATCAACATACAATATACAAGAGTATAGGACGATTCAGTACATGAAACACAAGCAGAAACCGATTTATTCCCTCCAATTCCACCCCGAGGCTCATAACACAAATTACTTTCATCCTGAATTGTTTGATGAACGTATCACGACTAAAACACGGATGGTCGGTCGAGAGATCATTGAAAATTTTATCTGGTTATGTTCTTATAAGGAACAAGATATAAGATAAAAGTAAATTTTCAATCAGTCTTCCCCATAAAGTAAAAATAAAAAGAAGGAGATAAATTCTTTAAACTAAGCAGTTCTAATCAATTTGCCGTAAATGTCTTTGATTTAACTTACTTTCTAACCTATTGTAAAAAATGGAATAGTATTTTTGGTAGAATTCCCGTTTCTTGGACATGATTTTCTCTTTTGCTTGTCCATCAACATGTCCCTCGGTCCAGAAGATTTTCCCCTCATTTTTCAAATTAATTTTATCTCCGTGCTTTAAAATCTCACCATTTTTTATAACATATTCGACGTTTCTTAAAGCGGATGCTAACTTTTCGAATTCATTGGATAAATCAATTTCATCAATATCAATATCTAGTATATTTACATCGCCATCTGCACCGGGCGTAAACCCTCCCTTAATACTTGCTAACCCCATTGATTTTGCAGGACTGGCTCTTGTGAGAATAATGTATTCATAAAAACTCAAAACATCATCTAGATCTGCTAAAGATGTGTCATCAATGAATATATCATTCATCCCATCCATAAATGTTTCACGGGCTTTTTTACTTATTAACCATGATGTGATTTGTGGGAGGCTGGAAATATCGGAATAATTCGGGAAATTGAAGGATAGCTGTACCTGCCATTTGTTTTTGACTTTCAATGCCAGCTCGAGGGCATTTGCCCATAAAATACAATCTTGTTTATTTGATTTTTTCAATTTCCGTAGGGTAACAAAAGAATCGCCTTCTGATTCAACGGCATTTTTAATGATTTTATGATCGTCCAAATTATCATATCTTTTGATAAGGTGCCTATCCGAGGTGATTAGGGGATTTATTTCATTAAAACTGACCATTCCCACATCGATATCAAGGTTTTGATTAGTATTGAGCAGATCAATCAATTTTGAATTATTTCCATCGATATTGTATGCGTTCGCGTGGGATAGGTGAAAGGTTTGAGAACGACTAAATCCATTATCTTGCACTACTTCGGATTCTATACCTTTAATGGTTTCCAATACCTTTATTACATTCTTTTGCCCTATTTCTGTTTCATACCCATCAATATGAGCATGAATGGAATGAGGAAGCTTTAACTTTTCAACGGCTTTAGTTAAACTTGAATACACAGATAATGGAGAAAAGCTATATAATCGCCCTTCTTTATCGAGTTCATCTCTCAATAGATTAAAGTTCCATGTTTCTGCTTCAAATGGATTATAGACCTTAATACCAAAGCCTTTACAGATTCGAAGTAAGTCTGATATAAAGTAGGATATTTCCTCAACCTTTTCCCTCTCAAATTCTGATTCAAGTGCCCACAAATTACTTACATTTAAAAGCATACCCTTATCGAGTCCAGGCAAATTGGTGAAGTTGAATGTTGTTTGTTTAGCGAGGGAGGGATATACATTTGCCTCTAAAAGAAATGTATATCCATTTGAAATATATTGTGTCGCAATATTATCTAAGGTCAAGCCGTTCCACGCTCTTTTATACGCCTCATTTTTTGTCCCTAATAACCTTGCCCAATTTACTTGCCGAGATGCAACATGAGTATGAATGTCAAGAGCAGCGGGAACGACCGTTTTATTGCTCGCATTTATTTCTTTAACCTCGCCTTCTGAAGAAAATTGCTCAACAAACTTTCCCTCTTCAATTAGAATGTCTTTTACTTCTCCCTTTATATCATTAAGTGGGTCGTAAACTAACCCATTTTTTATTGTAATTTTTTCCATATTATTTACCTCTTATTAAAATGATAATTATTGCTTTATTCGCTCTATTAATTCCTTCAACTTAGTAGGAGGATCTCTACTTCCCTCAACCTCTACTTTTACATGTTTGACAAAAATCTCATCGTTTTTCACGGTTGTTAGTTGATTCGACCAAATCGATACAGGCATCAAAATTGTGCCTTTAGGTACAGTCTCGTCTTGTTTAAACTTTACCACCACTTCTCCACTTTCGTTTGATATATGGAGCTTTAGACTTGGAACTAAATACATATCCTCAAAATCTTCTGGATTAATAAAGGCAATAGCAAGATTCTCTTCCATATTATCGATATCGCTAAATGAAAACTCGCGTGCCTCATCATGAGCAAATAGCCTGACCGTGTTCAATTTTAATTCCATTTTCTTATTCCTCCTCTGTTGAGTTTAATTTTTCATTAATTTCTGATAATAATTCTTCATCCGAGAGGATCCCGTTGGGAGGGTCGACTAATTTATCTAGCTCAATGGGTACACTATCTAATCTGAATGCTGTACCTCCCGCCTCTATACCGGTAATAGCCGTAGGTAAGACGACGTCAGCTATAAAAAACGTACCGGATTTTCTATTATCAAGTAATATTATAGGTTTTTTAACTAACTTTTTACTCAATTCTATTGGTAAATGGGAGATCGGGTCTGTGCCTACGATTATCGACAGGTCAAACTCGTCATTTTTAATTTTCGTAATAATATCTTCATCTTTAGAATCCTCCAAAGTATTATTTTTGAATTGAAGGCTATGATTTTTACCCGCATAGGAAAGTGCCGTATGATCAAAACCAATCATATTATAATGGCCTCCTGGAAAGAGGAGAGATGCTCTTCCTTTTTCGCTATTTTTATTTATAATCTCTATTAATTCGATTAGTTCCGCTAAAGGGTTGCCCTCCTCTTGTGAGCGTAAAAGACCTTGTCCAACAAAAATATTGACATTCTCAGAGTCAATAAGATTAGCAGCTAGACGATCAAAATCCATTTTATCTATTCCAGCAAGCCCTTTGCTATCAATGTCTTTATCTTCAATAAATTTAGCCTTGAGTGCCCTGATTAAGTTAACATCCTTATCTGATTCTATTAAAAGAGGGATATCGCGAGGTCCCATAATCTTATAAGAAGCTGTCTCTATAGGGTCAATAACAGCCAAAGTTTTTATTTCTCGCCCAGTCATCCGGAATTTGCCTCGTGAAAACAAGATTTTGTTTAATAACCGAGGGATGGATTCAATTGGATTAAAACCCCATAATACAATAACATCCCCTTTATTTATTATTTCTGTGAGGGTCGTTGAGGTTAATCCCAATGATGTTGCCATATTCAAGGTTTTCCCTTGACATATAATTGAGTTGGAGTCGATAAAACCATCGATTTTTTTTGCTAATTTTATAGCTTCTAATTGTGCTTCACAAGAAGTTGTTGAAAACCCATATAAAATCGGTTTGGAAGACTGTTTTATTAATTGAAGAACTTTATCAAAAGCCTCCTCAGTTGTAACTTCTTTTAAATCATCCTTTTTCCTAATAAGGGGTTTTAATATTCTATTTTTTGCGTGGGTTTCTTCAAACCTTTCATTGCCCTTTAGACATGCTCCAATTACTTCGGTGATTTTTTCATCTGCTTGTTCAATAATAATATCATCACATAAAAGTGAACAACCCGTACATACTATCTTGGTTTGTTTCGTCATTTTTATCGATATTTTTTTTAATTTATTGTTTAAAAGAATTCTTTTTTTAATTGATAAATTATACATACTCAATTTTGAGCGCTTCTCTCGGGCAGTAAGTCTCACATACCCTGCATTCCCGTTCTCTACCTTCAGCAGTAATTCTTCTACATTGGTCAAGGTTAAGAAGCTCACATTTCCCTTTTTTTACCACGAAAAGCTGATGCTCATCTGGAGGGTAATCTGGAGCTTTTCCACTGAGCGTGGAATAACAGTATCGAGCATTAACTGGACAAACGGTTACACAAATTCCACACCCATCACACAAATCATCATCTATATTAATTCGTAACTCTTTCTTCTTTCCCTCTTCATCTCCAATAAGGTCTGTTAACTTTTCTAGCTTTTCTCTGTATTTTTCCTCCTCGATTAAAGGGGTGCAATCCTTAATTTTCACATTGCCTTTCAAAAGTTCTAAGGCAAAAGCCATACATGTATCTTGACCGCATTTTTTACAGTTAGTTTGGGGAAGGAACTTGTAAATTTCCATAAAGTTCTGGGTCGGCATTTTTTTATGATTTACCTCTCATTTTTTTCATCCCATCTAATTAATTACTTTTTCAATATTATTTTTTTATATTATTTTCTATAAATTATCTC
>CAZDJH010000111.1:0-10127 GCA_964505645.1 uncultured archaeon
TTAAGTTTCACACCTAAAATTATTTTGTCAAGCATTTTTCAAATTTTTAAATTACGAGATTTATTACAAGAAGTCGTCGAGATTGGCTTGTCCTCCCGCCAAAATTCGATTGGGAATTAAACTGAAATAAAGCCTTTTTTATGAATTCATTGTTAATATTTTTATTTTAATAAAATTTATTAAAAATAATATTTAAACTTAGTTTCATTGAATAAGAGCAATAAATAAATCTATTTAGCTGGAGAGAAAATAGTTAATCTCCCAAAATCGGGTTCTAGGAAAGTAATAAGCAAATTTAAAATTACTTAGGTCCGTTTTTAGGGGTTATTGATGGAATGTCTTATTCAAGTTTTATTTAAAAAAATAATTATGGAAAATATTTGAAAATGGTTAGTTTTGGAAAATCAGATAAGGAAAAAGCCGATGGAGATTTTGAAAAAGCAGAAGATCGTTTCGAAGCGCTGCGGTATAAAAAGGCAGGGAAATATTATTTTTCTGCGGGAGAAACTTATCGCGAAGTACAAGAATTTGAATCTGCTGAAGTCTCTTTTTTAAGAGCTGCAAAGTCATATATCGAGGAGGAGATGTTTGAAGAGGTATTAGAATCACTCAGGGTGGCTAGTAATTCTTCTCTAGAACTGGAAAAATATGAATATGCTAATGAAATATTTCGAAAAGGTCTCGAATATGCTAAAAAACTTAAGAGTAACAAAAAAAAGAATCAATATTATGTTTTATTTTCTGCCCTATCATATTTTTGTTATTTTATACAAGGAAAACCAAAAAAAGGGCTTAATCTCATTAAAAAAGTAAAAAAGGGAGTTAACCAAGAGTTCTTTAAGGATCACCAATTAATTCACCTCATTACGAGCCTAACAATTGCGCTCCGCGATAAAAAGGCGATCTACATTGATAAGATCATGGAAAACTTTAAGGAATTAGAACTAAACCAAATAGAAAAAGAATTAATACAAATTGTGTTATTTCTTGCTTCGATTCAAACCAACTTAACACCTAGAGTTAAATTTAATAGAGAAAGTTATACCACCAAAGAACTCATTAAGGTTAATATCTTAGCATCATCAGATTCATTTCAACTAATTTTGGAAAAACCATTTAATATTCTCAATATAAAAGTATATTGTATTCAAAAAGTGAGTATAGCATATTCAGACAATCTAACTGTAAACCAAAAGCCCGAATTTCCCTTGGAAATATCCTTGAAAAGCGGTATCAACTTAGATTTTGTATTTAAACCCCATTTCCAAAAAGAAGAAACATCTATTGGTCCAATAAGAATACTCGGAAAAATTAATGAAAAATATTGGTTTACTATTGAAAATAGAAATAAGTTTCCCTTAGAATTATTATCTCCTCCTGCTCATTTAGATATGGCTATAAATAACTTAAAACCTCCCTTAATTGATACTACTTTCCCCTTAGAAATAATAATTGAAAACAACAGCGAAAGCGAAGCGCGCGATTTAGACATCTCCATCAGTTTGCCTGATAATCTTAAATTGATGAGGGGGACCTTACAAAAACAAATTTACTCCCTTAGACCTAATGAAATGATTGAATGGCAAATCAGTGCGAGGTCAATGGAAGCCGGTGAATCTAACATTGTCGGAGAAATGAGATATAAAGATCCAGATCAAAATATGCTTGAGGAGAAAAAGGAATTTCCGCTCTCTATTAAATTATAAATCTTCTTTTAGATGTTTTTTTTTCTATTACTTTCCCAAAATAAATTAATGCGTTTTTATATTATATTAATATTAACAAACAGAAAGATAAGTAAAAAAGAATAATAAATATCAAAATTATTATATCGAGTCGTCATAATCATGAGGTTAAAGGTAAAAGAAATTCAATTTGAAACATATACAACGAGAACTGTGGTTCTCAATCATTTAGACGCTGCGAAGCTTAATAAAAAGGCTGGAGAACGGATCATTATTAAAAATGTTCATTCCAAGCAGTTGGAGGATAAACATTGGGTCGGTATTATTGAAATTTCACACTCCAATGAAATCGTATCTTCGGGAGAACTCGGCGTTTTTATAGATACCTTAGAAAAGATGGACAATTTAAAAGCTCAAGACGAAGTTTCTGCCAAACCTGCTGAGCCTCCAGATTCATATAAACACATTCAGAAAAAAGTGAAGGGCGAAAAGCTAAAAGAAGAGGAAATTGATGATATCATTAACGATGCAGTCTCCGGACTTCTTTCCCGAATTGAACTTTCCTCATTTATCACAGGTGTATCAATCCACGGAATGTCTAATAGAGAGATGATATCTTTGACTCTGGCAGAAAGGAGAAGCGGTGAACAATTAAACTTTGGCCCAAGGGTCTATGATAAACATAGCACAGGGGGAGTACCTGGCAATAAGGTCTCCTTAATCATAGTACCTATTGTTGCTGCTGCGGGCCTTATTATTCCAAAAACAAGCACGAGAGCAATAACCTCCCCCTCTGGTACTGCAGATTCTATGGAAGTATTGGCACCGGTTTCCTTCCCCTCGAAAAAGGTAAAAGAAATTGTTTCCGAGATAAATACATGTATTATTTGGGGTGGTGCATTGAATTTTGCTCCAGCCGATAATATTTTAATAGAAGTAGAGCGCCCCCTCCATCTTGATCCTTGGGGGCTCATGATCCCATCAATTCTGGCCAAAAAATTGAGTATGGGTGTGAAAACTATCGTTTTAGATCTACCGGTGGGAAAAGGAACTAAATTTCCGACTATTGATGATGGGAAGAAGTTTGCATTGGTGTTTAAGCAAATTGCGAAAAGCGTGGGAATCCAAGCAGAATGCGCGCTAACCTTAGCCCATCAACCAATCGGTCATAAAATTGGGCCCGCATTGGAGGCGATAGAGGCTTTGACGTTATTAAGAGATTATTCAGCTGGACCGAATTCATTGATAGAAAAGTCGACCTCTTTAGCAGGCATCCTTTTGGAGATGGGAGGGAAGGCTCAACAAGGAGAGGGACAGGATTTAGCAAAAAAGATATTAAAGTCGGAAAAAGCATATAAAAAAATGCAGGAAATCATAGAAATACAGGGCGGTAATCCTGACCTCCTTCCAAGTGAAATTGAATTAGGCCCATATAAGAAAGAAATTCATTCAAGGAAATCCGGATTCATTACTGATGTCGATAATAGTATAATAAACAAAATTTCTAAAACGTTAGGCTGTCCATTTTCAAAGAAAGCAGGAGTTGATATAAATAAAAAGCAAGGAGCTAAAATTGAGAAAGGAGAGATACTATTTACTATGTATTCTGAAGATGAGGATAAACTAAAACGAGCAGAAAGAATTTACAATGCCACGGGCGGCCCCATTATTTTAGGAGGAATGTTGATTGAAAGAATATAGCACATATGAGTAATAATTGTCGCAAGTAATTAAAAAAATATAATCAAAACAATTCCATATAGGCAGATTTCTTTTTAATTAAATTTTATATTTTTATTATATAAAATATGCAAAATAAATTCTTTATTTAGAAAAATCAATAGCATCTCAAGGTAATAAAAAATAAGTTAAACTTTCATAAGAAATAACCGATTTAAAGTTATAAACTATATAATATATTAAAGATATTTTTTTAAACTGCAAAAGGCAAATTTAAATTATATTTTAAATATATATAAGAAAAATGGAATTGAATTCCTCCCTAAAGAATTACTCTAATGAAAAGAAGTTGTTCATGCTCCAACAACTAATATCAATAATTGAAAATAGCGAAAGCATCAAGGAAAGAGTGGCGAGTCTTCAAAAATTAGCAACTCTTGGTGTAACTAATGAAGATTATTATGATTTGCTCGAAAATTTACTTATATCAGATTCTAGTCATAAAATTCGTTGTTTAGCTGCGAACTCTTTAAAAAGTCTTTTTTTAACTAAATCTTTTATCCCAATGAAATGGTCCTTTAAACATGAACCGTCTGTAAAATGTTTAATAGCAATTACTAATACATTGGGAGCTATAGATAACGCAAAGTCAAAAAGATTCCTAATTAATGAACTACGGAATATTTCCATTAAAAAGTATAGCAAACATATAAAATCTCTTTTCGAAAATGGGCAATTGGAGGGATATGCGGGACCACAATTAGCGGGACCACAATTAGCGAGACAACTAAATAATTTTCATATAATTAAGTTTTTAGAAAACAATTTTCGACGATTCAATTATTCTCTTAACCTTGGAGAAGTTGTAAGCTTAGACTTATCAAATGTAAGTAGCCATGTATTTGATTATAAAGTATTGAAATTACCGGATTTTATCGGTACATTAGAAAGTTTGGAAAAGTTAGATTTAAAATTTAATCGAATAAAGTCGGTTCCAAACACGATAAAGAACTTATCTTCTCTTAAATATTTAAATCTCAGCTATAATAAAATAAGGAAAATCCCCGCGGATATGTGTAATCTTCGATCATTAGAATATTTAAATCTAAAATCGAATAAAATCACATCCCTTCCAGATGGAATTGGGAAGATTTCACATTTAAAAAGCTTAAATCTTCGTTCTAATAATTTAAAAAATGTTCCTAAAACAATCGACAACTTAAAGGATTTAAAAATGTTAGTCTTGCACGGAAATCAACTTGATGATTTTAGCCTCTCTTTTCATGAATCCACCTTAAAAAAGCTTGAATTAGGCCTTAATAATTTTCAAAATATACCCTCAACTCTAAGAAATTTAGAATACTTAGAGGAATTGGGATTAGAGGGTAACAATATTACCAAAATACCAAAATGGTTGTGTGATCTTACTTCTTTAAAGGTATTGCGTTTACATAACAATAACATTAATAATCTCCCGAATTCATTTGGGAATTTAATACAATTAAAAGAATTAACTTTATGGAATAACCATATAAAGACTTTACCCAAAACGTTTAGATCATTATCGAATCTCAAAAACCTTAATTTGAACTGGAATGATCTTAGAGCCTTTCCTGAAAGTCTCCCAGAATCTCTTGAGATATTAAGCTTATGGGGGAATAAGATACAAAAAATCCCTAAATCAATTGAAAAACTAAAGAACCTACGAATTTTAGATTTAAATTTTAATAAGAATTTAGATTTATCGAGAAAGAATCTAAATTTAGAAAAGAATGGATTAATAATATATAAATAAAGCCAAATTCAGCTATGAGAATCACCCCTCAGCAAATTCGAAGTGAATTTATAGACAATAAGATTCAAAAGTCAAATGCGATCACTAATTTAATTTCCATAATCGAAAAAGGTGAAGATCATCGAGAAAGAGTTGAATCGATGAAGATTCTCGGGGAATTGAAATTCAAGGATCGGGAAATCTATAATTTATTTGAAAGTTTATTAATATCTGAAAAGAATGAGAAAATACGAAAAATCTCCGCAGAAATTATTGGGGAGAACTTTCTACTCACTGGACTTAAACCTCTAATATGGGCGCTACATCATGAATCCGTAAAACCCTGCTTAGATGTTATTTATAAGAACATAATTAAGGCACTTAATAAATTGAAAAAACAAGAGCATACTAACTCAAAAGCATTTTTACTTGATTTACTAGGAAAAATAAACAAAAAGGAGTTCAATATACCCTTAGATGATCTACAGAGCGAAAAAGACCTGAAAGATTTGCCTATCCAAGAATTAACTATTATTCTAATCAATTATTTTACCATTATTTATTTAGAAAAAGCGTTTTGGAGAATAAAATATAAAATTGAACAATTTCGGATTATAAAACTTAATTTCATGTTTAAAGGACTTACAAGCCTCCCAGAGGCATTAAAGTACTTAGATGATATACGTTCTCTAATATTTCGGTACAACCAGATAACATCTCTTCCTGAATGGATTGGGAGGCTAAAAAAACTAAAAGTGTTAAATCTTAATATAAATGAATTATATAAAATCCCGGAATCTATCGGTAAGATTAGATCCTTAGAGGAGCTTTATTTATGGAAGAATAATCTGGAAAACCTCCCAAGTAGTATTGGCTCTCTTAAAAAATTAAAAATTTTTAATGCTCGTTTAAATTACTTATCCTCCTTACCCTCCACAATTGGCCACTTAAAGAACCTTGAAATTTTAAATCTTCATGATAATAAGCTAGTTTTCCTCCCTAAATCAACAGGAAATCTTAAATCTCTTAAGGTTTTAAATTTGAGTTGGAATAAGATGGAAGAATTACCTGATTCAATTGGATCTCTTAGTTCCCTTAAAAAGCTAGATTTAGGGAAAAATAAACTGACTACATTGCCGAATGCTCTAGGCGATATTATTTCATTAGAAACCCTTAATCTGAGCGAAAATCAATTAAGCACCCTACCAAACCACACAAAGAACTTAAAAAACTTGGAAAGTATTAATTTATTTAGGAATCAATTAAATGAACTTCCAAAAGGAATGGAAGCCTTGACAAATTTAAAAGAGGCCTACTTTGGAGGTAATCGTCTAGATGCATATTCTGAAGAAGTAATGGCATTAAAATCCAAAGGTGTAAAAATATATTTCTAAAAAAAATAATAAACTAAAAGATTTTTAATCACAAATATTATATTTAATTAATAAACAAATAAAGGTGGTAATTTTATGGAAAATAGAAATTGGATAATTTTATGTATTATTGGCGGAGTTCTAATGATAATAGGTTCGACCGTAGGTGGAATCTCATTCTTTATAAAGATTAGTGATATATTAACCTCTCGAGTTCCCGAACTAGCCCCGATATTAAATATCGTTTTAACTATATTCAATTACATTGCTTTGGGGGGTGGAATTTCTGTTATTATAGGCGCAATAGTTGTTGCATTGGATCATTATGGTATTGGAAAATTCATTATTGGATTGGGTGCGGGCATGGGTCTTATTGGTTTAATCGTATATTTAATCACCGGAATTCTCGGAGGAACACTTGCTAATGATTTAATCGCGCTGATTGTTAATTTAGTTTCATTGAATAGCGGTTTTGGGTTTATAGGTGTTTTCTTAACGATCCTTGGTCGTTTTAAGTTAAAGAAAAAAGATTAGATTACTAAAATATTCCTATATTTTTTTTCCCCTTTTTTCATATTATTGTGTGTTATAAAGCTGTTCAATCTCCTCTCTGCTGGTAATATCATTAATACCCTTATCGTGCCTGACCCGTTGAAAAACAGGAAATCTCAGACTATAACCCAAAGCTGAAAATTTCTCACTGATTGTTATTTCATCCCCGAAAATTTCAATTACAACAGCAGGCGAGAACCATTCATCTGGTTGATCTTCGCAGACAACATTTTTTGGCTTTTTTGAAATTTTATATCCGTTCATATTTTCCATTAACCCCTCCATAATTTCATCCGTCCATCCAGATGCGATCCGAGTAAAAGCTAAGAATTGATCCTTTTCTTGATCATATACCGCACCAATATACGTTCCATAGACCCCAGTTCTCCTCCCTTTTCCATAAAATGCACCCACCAATACTACATCTATAGAATCCTTTAATTTTCCGCCTTCTAATCCCTTAAGTTTTATCCATAAAAATCCTCTATTCCCTGCTTGATAAATAGAATCATCTTTAATTGATTTTGCAATAATTCCTTCTGTGCCGTCGTCTCTTGCGTTATGAAAAAATTCTAATAGCTCATCTGTGGTATTAATTTTTTTAGATCTAACGAGCTTCAATTCATCCTGTTCTCTAATTATTTTTTCTAGTTTCTCACGCCTCTCTGACAGGGTTTTGTTTATATACTGTACATTTTCAATCATTAGAAGATCGAAAACAAAAAGACAAACGGGAACTTCTTTAACCATTTCCTTTACATCATATTTTCTTCTCCGCTTGCTTAATACTTGGAATGGCTGCATTTTCTCAAAAAAGGTATCCATAGCCACTATTTCTCCCTCTAATATACAATTTTTCGCAGAAACATTTTTTCTAATAATTTCACATATATCTGGATATTGTTTGGTAATTTCTAATAATCTCCTTGAAAAAAGAGTGATATGATCGCCTTGTTTATGGACTTGAACTCTTTCCCCGTCTAATTTATATTCTGCAATAAATGGTTTTCCTAATCGAGTTATGATTTCTGAATAAGGTACACGCGAAGCTAGCATCATCCGAATGGGTACACCATATGTAATTCTTACTTTTCCTACCTCTTTAAGCCCTTTCTCTGCTAGCAGCAAGGTTATATCCCCCAGATCGGGGTGTAAATTGTATGCTTTCTCGATTATATCTCTGTTATTCTCTTTCTTGCCTGTAAACCCTAATGAAAGTCCGTCGATTATAGTTTGCGTTGAAACTCCCACCCTCAGTGTATTCGTAATGATTCTAAGTAGATATTTTGTTTCTAAAGGAGAGATTTTACTTATTAACCCGCGTAGGATTCCTAATTTACTATCATGTGACCCTTCTCCTTCTGTGTTGGCAATCTTTTTTAGTTGAGCGTAGATTTCAGAAATTTGAATTGATTGCTCCTCATTTGAACTAGTTGGTTCGAAATCAAAAAGCGACTTTTGTTTTTTTTTCTTAGAAAGCAATAACTCGGCAGTAGCACCTATATCTCCCTTTTTTACTAATATCTCCTTAATTTTTGATTTTTTTACCCCCACATGGAGAGAAAGTGCCTCGATGATCATCTTCTCAGCAAGTCCCATTTTTTTTGCTTGTTTTATATTAGAAACTAAATGCCCTTGTAAAAGGTACATTATTTTATCTAAATCTTTAAAGTTTTGTTCTTCCTTAATTTCTTGAAAGAAATTTGATAACATTTCGATCATATCAAGTCGTTTTGAGGTACTTTCTAAATTTGCGAATAATGTTGCCAACTGAATGAATTTCATTATTAGGTTTTATCTTAATATTCAAATTTATATTATTTAAATAAGAATTGCTTAATATTAAAATTAAATTAAAACAAGTTTGGATTATTTTTATATTTAGAGAAAAATTAGCAGAAGTGGAAAATCAGCAGATCTGGTTCCAACATTATGAATTTAAGAAAAATGTTTTATATATATATTGCTCTTCTTTTAAAATATTCATATATAACTAAAATCTAACTCTACTAATAGAAAAAAATTTAAAAAAAATTATTTTAGGATTTAAGTAATTCCGAATATTCCACGAATTTCTTTTTGATGGAGTCCTTTATATTGGAATCAATCCCCGAAAATGAGCCGGAACTAAATTTCAACTTTCCCTCTTCAACAGAGAACGTGCAAATAGGACCTTCCATCATTTCAATGGAATATTTATCTCCTCTCTTTTTACTTATCCAAATATCTTGGTAATGATCTAATATTGAGATAAATACAAAAGCAACTTTCGCCTTCGTCAGGAGTTCAGCGGTAGAAGTTTTTAATTCGGGTTCAAGTTTTGGTTTAGGCTTTACTTTCGTTGTCTGTTTTGCCTCAGGGGTGGGTTTAGGCTTTACTTTCGCTTTTAATTTCGTCTTAGGCTTTTGAGTCGTCTTCGCTTTAGGGGTGGGTTTAGGCTTCACTTTCACTTTTGGTTTCGCCTTAGGCTTTTGAGTCGTCTTCGCTTTACTGTCTCCAGAGGATGGAGTCACCTCATCGAAAGTGACTATACTATTTTCCAATTCTTTATAATTGCTATTTAGGAGTTCTTTTAATTCATTGTCTAATTGTGTGTCTTTCTCAACCTTTCCTACCTTTCGAGCATCAATTTCCTTTATTTCATGAATATCCCGCCCTATAATCCCTTGATCAACAGTATATCCATGGCCTTTTAGCGATTCTGCTTGTCTAAGTGCAGTTCTGCGGGCGACGAGTCCTTGCCTTGCTCCATGCCAGAGATATAAATTCATATTGGATTCATCAAGCACAATAATAGAACGATCGGATTTAAGCTGTTCCTCTCCCCACTTAATTGTCTTGATTACTCCTCCATCTAAACAATTGAACATAATGCTAAAATTCATTCTTTGTCAACCCAATAAATATTAATTTTCTTTTTCCTATTATAGAAAATTAAATTCATAAATTAAAACTTGAGTTTTTAAAACAATATTAGACATCATCAAAAATTCGAAATTTTTGTTAGTTATATATCATTAATTATAATAATAATGAAAAGAAAAGTTTGTAAGAAATAAAGGA
>CAZDJH010000112.1:0-10124 GCA_964505645.1 uncultured archaeon
GAAAAACCTAATTGCATTTAAACATCACATGCCATTTGAATTCAAGTCTAAATAGATCACTAGTCTATTTTAATAATATTGCTTACAACAAATAATAAAAAAAAATGAAAATATAAGAAAAAATTTAATCCTCGTCTTCTTCATCCTTTAGTTCTTCTTCTTCGGCAGCAAGCTCTTCCTCGAGTTCTTCGAGCGGAACAGGTGCGGGTGTAGTAAGCATACTATAGCCGATCCAGATAGCGATGATAGCGACGAGAATGACTACTAACCACATGGGTACGACTACGAAATATCTCCAATTAAATAAATCAAACCTATCCGCTATTCCACTTACTAACCAGGAGGTAATGTCAAAACCAGTGTTTCCTGGAGCACCATAAGACCACACAAGTAAATCCACCACCGAACCTAATGTGTAGATTATAGCAATCGCTATTCCTAAAAGGATAACTACTGCGCCGATTATTTTATCTTTACTCATTATTTTTCACCAAATTGATATGTTAAATCTGAAATATTGATTTAGTATTTATAAGAATATAAATCATTACTCAATAAAAACCATTTGAAATTAAAAAACAACTTTAATTGCGGCATTCCAATTTTTATTGTTGCATTAATTACCATTAAATAAACAAATAAAATAATATGGAAGAAAAGGAGATGAATGTAAAGCTCGGAAAAGAAGACTACGTGCTCATCATAGGTTCCAGCAATATGGACTTAAATATTTATTCCGAAAGGTTGCCCACCCCAGGGGAGACAATCACGGGAGGAACCTTTCAACAATTTTTGGGCGGAAAAGGTGCCAATCAAGCAGTTGCATCAGCAAGATCTGGTGCTAATACGGTTTTTATCGGGAAAATTGGGAATGATACCTTTGGAGATCAGATGGTCCGGCAATTATCGGGAGAAGGCATAAACATAGACAATATGATTCGAACAAGCGAGGAACATAGTGGGGTGGCGTTTATTATGATTGATAAAGATGGAGAAAACATGATAAGTGTGGCTCCCGGAGCGAATGCCACCTTGAATCCAGATGAAATTAAAAAGCACGAGAGATTGATTAAAGATGCGGGGTCATTAGTTGTTCAAATGGAAATACCCATTGAGACGATCTTAAGAATCTATAAAATAGCGGAAAAGGGGGATGTAATTAAAATTCTCAATCCCGCTCCGCTTAAACCCGTTCCCAAAGAATTATTCACGCATATTGATATCATTATTCCCAATGAGGGGGAACTTACGAGATTACACGCTCTTTTGGGATTTAGAAAAGAAAAGAGGCCCTCTGCTCCGCTCCTTAAATGGATTCGAGAAATGTCCAAGGATATCGCCGATTTAGGGCTCAGATATATTATAACAACCTTAGGGCCGAAGGGTTGTGTTTTATATGATAAAAAACACGATGAGGCATTGCTGGTTCCCGCTTTTGAAGTCCAAGCAGTTGATACTGTTGGAGCAGGAGATTGCTTTAATGGAGTCCTTGCAAGTCAATTATGTAAAGGAAAAAGCATATTAGATGCAGTTAAACTGGCAACTTCCGCAGCTTCTATTGCCGTCACCCGAAGGGGGGCTCAAGCTTCTCTGCCACGTGAACCTGAAATTTTAGAACAAGTAAAAGAATATGAAAAGTTATATAAAATCACATCACTGGAGTGAAGAACATTGAATGTTGAGAAATTAAGACCAAACCGAGGAACAATGTTAAGGAAAAATAATTCCAAAAAACTATTAATTAACATTGAGCCCGAATATTTAAAACATATTTTTATGATTAATGGGTCAGATTTTATTACAGGAGGGATACGCTCAGAAAATTTAACCGTCGCTCCAAATACCCACTATATGGTAATAAATAAGGCTGAGCATGAGTTCCAAGTCCATTATAATTATGACATCTCAAATCATCCCATTGTGTATAATCCGTATAAGTATACTGATCAAGTAAAGCAAAAAATCGACCCAAAAGCATTTCAGAGCAGTCATGAGGTTCCAGAGGGATATAAAGACATCTTAGCGAAGTGGTATAGCATCAAATTTACATATTCAGAGTTTAACCTAATTTTTATCAAGCCGGAAATGGGAATCTCCTTTCAAATCCATAGGGTGCGCACCGAATATTGGGAAATTTTAGGGGGTAAACCCATTGTGTTAAACGGGAATAAGGTTTATTATTATGTGGAATCAGGTACCCATTTTAAAAACCCTATTGGGGCGTATCATTCGATAATTAATCCCAATAACCAAGATGGGGAATATGTGATATTAAAAGAGCGATGGGGTGGTCATTTTGACGAAAAAGACATCAAACGGGTGTATAATCCAAATAGATATAGCGATGAGTAATTTTCCCTCGTTCAACGATAAAATTGTATAAGATTATGTTCCATTTCTCTCCAATTTATGAAATTATTTTGATTTTTCAATTTTTTTTGCTTTTGTTGATTTAGTGTTGATAGTTGGGGAGAAAAACAGTAAATTTTAATTTTTATGTATTTTTTTTAGATGTAACATATTTTTAGAATTACAAATTAAACAATGGAATACATATTGTAGCGTACCAGATTTTGGTGAAATTATGGCTCAAAATGAAGATATAAACGAGAATGAAGAAGAAACTCCCGAAGAGGAAGAAGAAACTCCCGAAGAGGAAGAGGATATTGAAGAAACCTCTGAAGATGAGGGGATTGATACCGAAAAACAATTATCTCGACAAAGGTTTCACTATCGAGGCTATACTTTGGATGAATTGAAAAAAATGTCGATGGACCAGTTCATTGAATTGCTTCCTGCCCGCGCTCGGCGTTCTCTGAAGCGGGGTTTACCTCCGAGACAGAAAAAACTGCTCAAGCGGTTAAGGAGAGCATATCGAGCAAAGAAGAGAGGCAAAGATTTACTAACCCGAACACATATACGAGATATGATAATATTCCCGGAAATTGTGGGATTAAAGATAGGGATATATAATGGATTTGAATATAAGGTTGTTGAGATCAAACCCTCCATGATAGGGCATTATTTAGGGGAATTTTCGCTCACCAGAAAGAGGGTACAACACGGAACCCCCGGAATTGGCGCTACGCGAAGTTCTAAGTATGTTCCATTGAAATAAATATTCATAATGTAAAAAATTGATATAGAAGATCAAAGAGCTGAATTAAAATGCCAAATTGGGGATATTCCTTCGCAGAAGAGAAATATGATTCTGAGTTATTAGCCAAAGCTGCGGGGAGGGATTTACGAATCAAGCCGAAACATGCAAGAGAAATTTGTGATGTCATAAAGGGAATGTATCTGGAGGAGGCAAAGACATTCCTTGAAAAGGTCATTCGAATGGATCAATCGGTTCCCTTTAGGAGACACAATAAGAAATTGGCCCACAGGAAGGATCTAAAGCAATTTAAATGGGATGCAGGACGATATCCGCGCAAAGCAGCTGCAAGGATTTATGAACTTTTAAGCCAAGTGGAAGCAAATGCGGAATATCGAGGGCTAGATATCGATCTATGTCGAATAATTCACGCCGCAACCCATAGGGGAAGGAAGATCAAGCGCTATATTGAACGTGCCTATGGTAGATCATCCCCGTATTTTAAACATTTAACCCACGTTGAAATTGTGGTATACGAAATTTTAAGTTAACTTAATATTAAGAATAAAACTCAAGAGAAAAAAGAGGAAATAAACTGAACAATGCCCTTAGCCAAACACTTCATCGATCAAGGTATTAGACTAATGCAGATTAATGAGTACTTAAGATCCGAACTCGTACGAGCGGGATTTTCAGGAATCGACTTTCAAAAAACCCCCTTAGGCATTCGGATAACCTTAAGAACATCGAGACCTGGCCTAGTAATAGGGAAAGGAGGAAAGCGAATCCGGGAGATTACAGCAACATTGGAGGAAAAATTCAACTTGGAACGCCCCCAAATCGAAGTAGAAGAAGTAAAAAATCCCAACTTAAATTCGCAAATTATGGCTGAACGACTAGCCTACTCATTAGACAGGGGAAGACATTATAGGCGTGCGGGATATTATATCCTACGCAGAATCATGGAAGCTGGGGTTAAGGGGGTTGAAATCCGTATCTCGGGAAAGATAACATCCCAAAGGGCCCGCACTCAGATATTTAGAGCGGGAACCATGAAAAAGAGCGGGCATGCCTCTCAAATAGCTGTTGAGAAGGGGGTTACGCAATGCATCCAGAAATCGGGTACATTGGGAATTATCGTAAAGATATTCCATGCTAACTATAGTACTGGAGATGATATAAGGATTAAAAGCGACTTACTTGCTAAAAAACAGCAAGAAATTGAATCTAAAAAGCCGAAAACCAAGGCAGAAAAGCTTGCTGCTGGAGAATATCTAACCGAAGAAGCAGAGGCGGAATTGACGCAAGAAGAGCGAGATTTAATTGATGAAGTTGACGAAGAGGATATTTCAGAAGTTTCTATTGAAGAAACTAAGGAAGGTTCCGAAGAATAAAAGGTTATCACAATATATTATAATTACAATTACGAAAATTAAAAATAAGACGGGAATGAATATGGTATTGAAACCATCTGAAATTAGAGAAATGGGTCCTCGTGAACGACAGAGAACCTTGGTGGATTTACGGGAAGAATTAATGATGTTATATAGTATGCAAACGGGCGGAGGCGTTTCTGATAATCCAGCAAAAGCAAAATTGCTCCGAAAACAGATCGCCCGTATAAAAACAATTATCAATGAAGAAAAACAAAAGCATGGAGATTAACCCGAAATATTTAATCTATCATGATTTAATTGGCTTACCGGCTTATGCACATCAGAAATCAGTACAGAGGAACAAAAAGTTTTCCTTTATCGGAGTCATTATCGATGATACAGCAAATATGCTGGTAACAAAAAGTAATAATAAAATTAAAAAATACGTAAAGAAAGATTACATCTTTAAACTACAATTACCAACAAAAAAGGACGGCACACACGATTTATTGGAGGTTAATGGGTCAAAAATCGTGGGCGCCCCAGAAAATAGATTAAGAACATTAAAAAGAAAGAAGAGGTTTTAGAAAATGAGCAGAAATATAGGAATACCAAATGTAAGTCCTCCTAAAGCAAAGGAGTGTGATGATAAATATTGCCCCTTTCATGGAATTACCAGAATTCGAGGTAAGATCACGAAGGGAGTAGTAGTTAGTAAACGATCTCGTAAAACAGTTATAATTCGTTTTGATTACCATCAATTTATTCCCAAATATCAGAGATATGAGCGGAGGAATTCTCGACTTGCGTGTCACCTCCCTGATTGTTTAGAAGATGTGATTAAGGTGGGTGACCGGGTAATTGTGGGTGAAACGAGAAAGATAAGTAAGACAAAAGCATTTGTGGTTTTAACAAAAACTCAAAAAGTAGGTGAGTGATAAATGGGAACAAGGCGTAAGACTGGAAGAAAGCGCATAGTAAAATCTCGAACCAGCTATGGATTATGTAATGGTTCAAGAATTTTGATTTCGGACAATTCAGGCGCAAAGATCGCAAAAATAATTAATGTTGACCATAAAAAAACTCGGCAGAGGCGTTTACCCCAAGCTACAGTTGGAGATATATGTACAGTTTCAATCAAAAAGGGAAAGCCGGAGTTACGGGGGAATGTACTTAAGGCCGTGATCATTAGACAGAAAAGAATATTTCGGCGAATTGATGGGACGAGGCTATGTTTTGAAGATAATGCTGGTGTCTTGGTAAGCGTGGAGGGCGAGCCAAAAGGCACGGAAGTTCGAGGTCCCGTTGCTCGAGAAGCAGCTGAGGTCTTTCCGCGGCTCGCGTCGATATCTTCGTTAATTATTTAATGTTTTTTTTTCAATGAAATATAAATCCCTCTCCTATTAATTTCTATTATTATATTTTATCATTATTAAATTAATTTCAAATCCATTTTATATTTTTAAAAGGTTTTTATCGTTTTATTTTCCGATATTGATGGCGCAATATTCCCTTATAAAGTTTATTCTTTTTTCCTTGCTTTTACAAAAACTCTATCATAAAATTTTAAACTTTTAAACTACTAATAATATTTACAGTAGCATAATTTTGTGTTTAGAACATTAATTTTCAAAAACTAGCATTAAAATCTATATATTTATGAGTGTTTGGTTATGAAAATTGAAAGTAGAAAGCCCAAAAAGCAAAGGAAAGCGCTCTTTAATTATAAAAATCATCAACGGTCCAATTTACTGAGAACGCGCCTTGCAAAATTTCTTCAAGAAGAATATGGGATTAAGACTCTCCCATTGCGAGTTGGCGACTCAGTCCGGATTGTAAAGGGCGAGTTTAAAGATTTTGAGGGCGAAGTAATTGAGATAACTGATAATCTAAGAGCTAAAATCAAGGAAGCAGCTTTTGAAAAAGCAGATGGAACGGAATGGAATCCGAGCATACATATTTCTAATTTAATCATAACCAAATTCAAAGAGGAGGGGAAAGATATGGACCGATGGCGCGCCCACATGATTGACAGGAAATCTATATTCGGTTTTGAGTGGGAGGAAGAAGTAGAAGCCCCTAAAAAAGAAAAGAAGGCACAAGATAAAGCAATAGAGGAGGAAAGTTAAATATGACGAGACATGCAGGACAAAAGCGATTAAAGAGGTTAAATACCCCAAAGTTTATCCAAATAAAGCGAAAGCACGGGAAATTCTTTTTGAATCCCACGCCTGGGCCGCACCCGAAGCGGTTTTGTTTGCCGTTGCTTCATATCGTACGAGATTTGTTACAAGTTGTAGAAAACCATCGAGAAGCAAAGAAGCTTATTGGGTTGGGTTATTTTAAAGTGGATGGGAAAGTAATCAAGGATGAAAGATATCCGATTGGATTAATGGATGTACTTTCAATAGATAAAAATGATACACATTATAGAATTATTCCTGATTCTCATTACGGGTTAATTCTGCACGATATTTCAAAGGAAGAAAGCAACTTCAAGCTTTGCAGAATAAACGGAAAAACCACTATCAAGGGGGGCCACATACAGTTAAATCTTCATGATGGAAGAAATATTCTACTCCGCGTGCAAGATCCTCAGAATCCAGAAGAAGATAAATACAAGTCAATGGATACCCTAAAGATATCGATTCCAGATCAAGAAATCATGAAGAAGCTTGAGTTCAAGGAGGGAAATATGGCTGTTATCATGGATGGAAAGCATATCGCACGGGCTGGAGAAATCGCAAAAATCGAAAAACGATTCGGTCCGAAATCAAGTCGAGTATCCATAAAACAAGAAGAAGAATTAATAGAAACATTGTATGATTATACCTTTGTTATCGGGGAGGGTACGCAATCTGAAATTATATTCCCCCAAAAATAAGAAAAATATGAAATAAAATAAATTAAAGAGTAGAATCAAATGGCTTCAAAAGCAAAGAAAACGACCTCTCAAACAAACGAAATGTATGAGGAAAAGTGGAAAAATCCCATGAAACGCCCCTTCTTAGAAAAGCTAGTCTTAAATATCGGAGCAGGAGCGGGGGGAGATGAGTTAGAACGTGCCGCTACAGTTTTAGAAACCATAACTGGGAAAACGCCAAAAAAAACCCTATCCCGAACAAATGTTAAAGAATTCAACATTCGAAAAGGGAGACCTATAGGTGTGAAAGTAACGGTTAGAGGGACTGAAGCTGAAGACCTTCTTAAGCGATTGTTGATTGTACAAAACAATCGAATGAAACGAAGTAGTTTTGATGATTATGGAAATTTTGGGTTTGGGATTGAAGAGCATATTTCCATCCCAGGTGTAGAATATGATAACTTAATTGGGATTTGGGGATTAGATGTGTTAGGTAGAATAGTTAGACCTGGAATGCGAGTTAAATATAGAAGGATACATCGCGCTAAAATTCCAAAGGAGCATTATGTAAGTAAGGACGAAGCCCAATATTATTTATTAAAGCAGTTTGATGTTAACTTAGTTGAAAAATTAGAATTAGATTATTATTAAACTTAAAAATTATAATTAAACAAAGAATAAGGATGATATAAATGCCTCAAGGAAGTAAGCATGGAAAAGGTCAGAGGGCTTGTAGAAGATGCGGGTCCCATGATGGAGTAATTAGGAGGTACGGTCTATATTTATGTAGGCAATGCTTTTATGAAATTGCACCTCAGATTGGCTTCCGTCGGTATTCCTAATTTAACTAAAATGAAATTAAATATATGTGTGAATCGATATGCCAAATAAACTAGCAAACGTAATAGTTCAAATAAAAAATGCTGAAAGGGCACGGCAAAAGGAGGTAATATTGACGCCGGCCTCTAAGCTTGTCCAGAAAGTTTTAAGAATCCTTCAACAAGAGGCTTATATTGGAGAGTTTGAACGCTATGACGATGGACGGCAAGGAAAGTTTAAAGTCGCCCTCTTAGGACGAATAAACGAGTGTAGAGCCTTATTACGTTTAAATTACAAATTAGAACAGTTTGAAGCCCTCGAACGTGAACTCTTGCCTGCTCCTGGATTGGGATTAATTATATTAACAACAAATCAAGGGATTATGAGATTGAAAGACGCAGAGGAAAGGAAGATAGGGGGAATGACCTTAGCTGTCGTCTATTAATATAAAAGGTGAGATTAAATGGTAAAAACAATGTTGTTTAGGGAAGAACTGGAAATTCCAGAAGGAGTAACAATTGAACTTGAGGAAGGCCCTTATATTACGGTGGAGGGACCGAATGGTGGGCCTATAACGAAAGATTTTTCTCATATAAGAGGATTTGATATTAATAAAGAGAATGATAAACTTGTCTTTCAAGCCTATTTTCCGAGAAATTCAATAGTATCTCTTGCAAATACCATCATAAATATTCTCGATAACTTAATACAAGGCGTACTTACAAATTATAAATATGTTTCAAAAGTGTGCTACAGCCATTTTCCATGTAACGTTGAAGTATTTCCGCGAAAGAAGGAGATCCATGTGGTCAACTTCTTGGGTGAACGTGCCCCGAGGAAAATTAAATACAATCCTGAAAAGGTCTCAGTTGAGGTAGAGGACGATGATGTGTACCTCATTGGCTCTGATAAGGAAATTTTAGGTCAAACCGCGGCTAATTTAAAAAAGATATGCCATATAAGGAAGAAGGATCCGAGAATTTACCAAGATGGGGTCTATCTTTATAAAATCCTTCATGGCGAAGAAATACTGTGGGAAATTAGATAAAAAGGAGGTTCAACATAAAATATGGATAGAAAGAAAGAAAATCTTATAGAATTACGAAAAGAAATGAAAAAGAAGCAACCTAAGTTCAGAAGGGTCGAATCATGGAGATATAAAAGGGTAAAGGACTCATGGAGGAAAGCCCGCGGGATAGATTCAAAAACTCGAAAACGGAAAAAGTCTGGGGTGAAATCTCCCAATATAGGATACCGAACACCTAAAAAGATAAGGGGTATTCATCCTTCTGGGTATGAGGAAGTGAGGGTAATAAATAAAAAGGATTTGGAAGGACTTGATCCCAAAACCCAAGCAATTAAAATTTCCTCGAGATTAGGTGCTCGGAAACGAATCCCGTTAATCGATTATGCTCAACAAAAAGGATTTAAAATATTAAACATGGGTATATCTCGAAGAGAAATCGAGGAATTGGAAGCGATCTTGGATTCCGAAATTCCTGGATTAGAAGATGAAGAAGATTTAGATGAATTATTTTTAGATGAATAATAAATAAAAAAAATATATCTGAGTGATTAAACATGAACGTTAACGCGCAGAAAAGAATGGCTGCAAATATATTAGATTGTGGGGAAAATCGCGTATATTTTGACCCCTATTTTATTGACGAAATTAAAATGGCAATAACGAGAGAGGACATTCGAAACTTAATCAAAGAAGGAATTATTCGTAAGAAATATAAAAAAGGAATCTCTAATTATCGAAAAAAACAGCAGCATGAGCGTAAAAAGAAAGGTAGGTCTCGAGGCCTTGGGAAACGAAAAGGGACTAAGACAGCTCGAACTCCCAAAAAACAAGCATGGATTAAAAAGATCCGACCCATCCGTGCAAGACTTAAAAAATTACGGGATAGAAAGCAAATCACTAAGGCGACTTACCGAAAACTTTATAAAAATGCAAAGGGAGGTA
>CAZDJH010000113.1:0-10108 GCA_964505645.1 uncultured archaeon
ATAAACAGAATGGAGATTATTCTTTTACTCATTTGAAATCCATAGTTTTAATTTGAGTTATTTATCAAATATAATAAAAAAAATTGTATTGTTTAATAATTAAATATTTAAAGGATATTATATATTTTTCGATTAATAATTAGAATTTTAGAATATTATTCGTAATATATATCAAAAAAATATAGGATTTATTTAAAAGTTATTGATTTATATATCATCAATAAAGTGAGTAGATGTAAATGATGAGTGAAAAATCAGATCGGAAGGAACCATTAAAACTTGGGATTGTCTTAAGCCTTATGTTAGTTTCAATTATTTTAATGTTTTATTTTGTGTTCATAATAAATACCTACATCATTTTTTCACATTTTTTTTATTTTCCCATCATTTTTGCGTGTTTATGGTGGCAGAAGAAAGGATTAATTGTTCCTTTTATTCTAAGTGCACTTTTATTATTTCTCCCCTTGGTAACATTTTTGGAATTCTTTGAAATGAGTAACTTAGAGAATATTTTAAGGGCGCTGTCTCTCATTATTCTTGGACTTGTTGTTTCCTACTTAAGCGAACAAATTTCTAAAACTCAATCTGATTTAGAAGACACTTTAACTAATTTAAAGCGATCTAATAAGGATCTACAGCAATTTGCTTATGTAGCATCCCACGATTGTAAGGAACCGCTAAGGGCAATCATCAGTTTTTCCGAACTTTTACAACAAGAATATCAAGCACAATTAGATGAAGAAGGTGAGGAATACCTTGAATTTATATTAGATGGCGCGCTAAGGATGCGATATTTGATCAACGATTTGCTCAATTATTCCAGAGTTAAAACAAAAGCTAAAAAACCCGAATTAGTAAATGTAAACACTCTCCTTGAGAATGTCAAGAAAAACCTGCAAAATTCCATAATGGAATCTAATGCCATAATTATTTGTGAGGATATGCCGACGATTAGGGGCGATAGAACCCAAATATTGCAATTATTTCAGAATTTTGTCGGTAATGCCATTAAATTCAGAAGGAAAATATCCCCTATAGTTAAAGTGGGTGTTAAGAAACGGGAGAAATATTGGGAATTTTATGTAGAAGATAATGGGATTGGGATCGAAGAAAAATACTTTGATAGGATATTTGGGATATTTAAACGATTACATACCAGAGAGGAATATGAAGGCTCTGGAATGGGTTTGGCCATCTGTAAACGAATTGTAGAGAGATTAGGCGGTAAGATCTGGGTCGAATCCGAAATAGGAAAGGGTTCAACCTTCTTTTTCACTATTCCTATAACCAAAAGGTATAAATAACATAGCAGTTTTCTTAAAGTATAATCGATGAATGCTGAAAAGAACTTTAAATTGATTGAAATCTTATTAGTTGAAGATAATCAAGCAGATGTTAGATTAACAGAAAAAGCTTTAGAAGATAGTAAAGTTCATAATAACCTCAGTATCGTTAATAATGGAGTTCAGGCGGTTAGATTTCTCAGGAAAAGTGTGAAAATTGCACTGAATGCTATGACGGATGCCACAGTGTCAAAGGACACTTCAATGAAGCTAAAATTGACAAAATGGTATTTGGAAGGGAACGCAAAGATGATGAACCTCTTGGAATATATAAAAAAGTTCTTTCAGTACGAGCAATTAATGACCAGATACTTAAATTCGCTCAAGATGGTGGAGTAGTATCTGCTATTGCATTATACTTATTTGATAATAACTTGGTTGATGGAATCATTACAACCGGAAAGGATAAGGGCAATGAGGGGTGGAAACCACAATCTAAAGTTGCAACAAATAAAAAAGAGTTTTTAGCAACAGTAGGAACAAAATATTACATTGCGCCCATTCTTTCTCAATTGAAGGTAGGTGTAATTGATAACATGCTCGATAGACTCGCCGTGATCGGCCTTCCTTGTCAGATTCGTTCTACGAGATTTCTTGAGCATATTAACTTCGACCTTTCTCCAGCTATTTTGTATAATATCGGAATCTTTTGCACCCAAAATTATAATTATGATGATTTAGCAACCGCTATTCAAAGCCATGGGTTGGAAATGAAAGAAATTAAAAAGATGTATGTTACAAATGGTTCCTATTATGCACTTTCGGATGAAGATGAAATCGAAATTCCATTAAAAGATATGAAGGAGTGGGTGCCGAGCTTTTGCCGATATTGTAACGATTTTTCTGCTGAATTTGCAGACATCTCGATAGGAAATCAAGGTTCTGATAAAGGATGGTCAACGGTGGTAATTAGAACCGACAAGGGAGAAGACCTCTTTCATAAGCTTAAGGATGAAGGTTATGTGGAAACAGAAAAATTAAAAAACCCAGATCTGTTAGTCTCTAATGCTAAATCTAAGCTAAAGAGAGCAAAAAACCCAAATTAATTCTTTTTTATTATTTAATTATTTTTTTTTTAAGAATTCTGTATTATTTGCTTAATGATTATTTTACAAGGTAAAATCTAAAGATTTAAATATGTAGTAAATAATTATTATATTAATAATGAATAATACTATCAATAAATTACTAAAAACCGAAATTATTATTGGCATTTTAGTAGTTATTGTAGTATTAATTATCTAAAAAAACATAATCCATTATAACTTCTTTTGATTTTGATTATCTGGATGGATTATGTTTTAACAATCCGATCATAATTAAAGGAGTTCTTAATGGATTATAACAATTCAAATACACACAATTCAAACAAAAAGAAAGTAGATAACCATGATTAATACCTACCAAAATTTGAAAAATAAAACAGAAATGAAGGAATATTTAGAAACTCGGCATATGGGTTTTGGATTTCAAGAGCTAAGCAGGTCGGTCATAGACAAGAACCTATGTAATATGTGCGGAGCTTGTATCTCTATATGCCCCAGAATTACCCTAAATTCAATTAAACCAAAATTAGTAGATTATGACCCAGAATGCTCTACATGCTTGAAATATTGTCCCAGAACATATTTTCCAGAAGATGTTTTTAAAAACAATCTCTTTACTGAAGAGACCAAGAGAGATTCCTATTTGGGACACTATATAGAAGGATATAAAGCTACCAGTGGAAATACTTCACTCCAAACTATTGGTCAGAACGGGGGAGTGGTGACAACATTGCTTATTTATGCTCTAGAAAAAGGGATCATAGATGGGGCGCTTTTAACGGACAAGGATGAGGATTGGAAACCGATTCCCGTAATCGCAAAAACGGCAGATGAAATCAAGAAATATGCGGGTTCCAAATATAGCATTGCTCCAACAATAAAAACTTACAAAGAAGCACTCGAAAAGCACAAGTTAAAAAGTATTGCCTTTGTCGGAATGCCCTGTCAAATACACGCGGTGAGAAAGTTACAATTATTTTCCCCTTTTCCCAGTGATTATGGCACATTTACATTGGTTATAGGACTTTTCTGCTCGAGCAACTTTTCATATGATTTGATTGATACGTATATAAAAAAGAAGCTTCAAATACCCCCATCCCATATCGCCAAAATGGATATTAACCGGGGAAAGTTAATCTTAGAGTTGAAAGACGGAAAAGCTATCCGCATTCCAATTAAAAACGCTGCTAAATACAAATGGCCAAGTTGTGAACATTGTAATGATTACACCGCCGAATTTGCAGACATCTCCATAGGAAGCATCGGAGCTTCGGATGAAAATTGGAATAGTGTTCTAATCCGAACTGAAGAAGGTCAATCTCTTCTAAATAATGCGATAAACGATAACTGGATTATAAAAAATAGTAACATTGACTTGGCTAAAATAAGAAAGGCAGCAGCGAGAAAAAAATTGAAAAAACAGAACATTGATAAAAAGGTTTTACAATCGCTTAAATCCTTTGGATATTCCCAATCCGAATTAGAAATTTATACTCTCTTAGTAACGACAGGTGGAGCCAACTTAGAGATCCTCGGAAAACTTGGAATTAAAAAAAATAAAAATGAGATTGTGGATATAATCGATAATTTAGAAGCAAATGAATGGATATATAAGCATAACGGAGTTTTTAAGGCATATAATCCTGAAAAAGTGATTAAAGGTGAAATAAGCGCATTACGAAAAAATCTTGAAACCAAAATAACCCAAATTAAATCAGAAGCATTAAAGTACTTGAAAGAGAGATTCCTTCAAAATAATTTCAAAGACATTAAATTAGAGGAACTCTTGGACTTAATATAATTAAACCCTTTTTTTCTAATATTCTTATTCTTGAATTTTTTATTAGAATCTTTTTTTTAATAACTCAATTTGAAGTATCATAAAAATTTCCCACTTTTTACTTGGTGATCTTTTATCTTCTTTCCGGAGTTTTATCTATTGTCTCGGGCAATGGTTCATTATCTTTCAAGCAATATTCACCGTAAGGGATATTAAAGGTTTCATTTATCTTTTATAAAATCCTATTCTCACAGAGCTCGAATTATAATTATCATAAACAAATGAAAGGTGTTTTGACCATCATTCGCTAAGGGCATCGTCGCCGACGGACTCATGAAACCAATTTCCAACTAACTTTCCCCCTTGGTCGTAATCAAATTCCCCAATAATTGGCTCATCCTCTCTTTGAATTTTAACCGTGAGGTTATTTTGAATCTATTCACTGCTATACTCTAACGGAGATACACCATATGCCGTTCTTCCATATCTGCTTTGATTAATAAAATGTAGGGTTATATCCTTACTCCACACGCCCCAATCAAGACAAATAAATGTAGGGGACTTCTTTCGCAGTCAGTTAAATTTTTTGAATGTGTTATCCCCCACCAAACTCTTTATTTATTATTCCGGTCTTATCCGAATAGCATTTTTAGAGAATATAATTAACTTTCTATTATATTTTGGTTGATTTAAGTCTATTTTGGACAAGGATTCTTTCAAAAGGTAATTAGTTGCTTCTGGATGAGGAGATAAGACTTGCAGTACTATAATTGTAGGGGTATTTCCTTGAGAAAAATGGAAAAGAATTCCAAATCCACGATCATGAGTGATTACTGGTAAATTTTTATTAGTGGCATATTCAAAAATCGTTTCATCGTCAACGCCTGAATTTAATACATCTTCTATACTGAGGGGATTAAATCCCGCTTCCAATAAGCACTGTATTGTTGATTTTGCTAAGCATTCATCGACAATAATTTCCATAATTCAATATATTCCTTTTAATGGGGCTTAAAAAATATAGGAAGTGTATTAATCATATATTGATTATCTCTTCCTCTGGATGTTCAACAATAAAAACTGTATAATCTAAAGCCGCTTTAATATCATCCTCTGTAAGGCGGGGGTATTCCTCGATTATTTTCTGAAAGGACGCTCCATCTCGCAGCATTCGTAATACAATGGAAATTGGGATTCTAGTTCCCTTAAAGACCGGCTTTCCAGATAAAATCTTTGGATCGATTGAAATTTTATCTCTATAGTTTTTCATTTTTCTTCATAATTCTAAAGAACTTCCGAGTAATTAAATTTTTTCATTACCCCTATTTATTTTTACCCAGATTTGTCTATTTGCTAGGTAACTGAATGTGAATTACACTCCCCCTAAAGGGGGAGGCTTCAACCGTTCGGCTATGTCTTTACGACACTAACTTCATTCGGTTGTTCGGGGCATTCACGGGTCCCCCATCCCAACGAACTCGTTATCCGCCTGGCTATATTAATACTGGCGTTCAAGTCCCTATCATAGATGAGACCACAATTGCTACATTCGTAATTACGGTTGTATCTTACATTATTTAACATACCACATCGATGACACGACTTAGAGGTATTTTTGGGATTAATATATTCCACAGCTATACCCTTTATGAGGGCCTTATATTCGATCAAATTTTTTAAAAAAATTTTTAATAATTACGTTTTATTTAAAACTATTATGGTCAATATTTATGGTATACTAGAAAAATATTTCCTTGGCGCTTATGAAGAATTTCCCTTGGAGATAAAAAAGAAGATGAGAAATCTTCTTATAATTAATCTTCTCAACGTATTTGGATGGATATTCATTTTTGCAATATCAGGTTTAGCAAGCTATATCGAAAAACCAGATTTCCTAACTATTTTTAGGGATTTCATCGTTTTGGCATTAATAGCTCTTGCTTTATTATTGATAAGAATCAAAAGGCCCATAATAGCAGGGTATACTACAATATTTATCGTTATAGTAATTGCACTCCACCCTATCTTAAACGATATGTTTAGTATTTACTCCTCGTCGGAAGATATGTTATATAAGACGTTGGGTTATTTAATTCTCGGCGAACTACTCTTAGGCGCATACACAATTAAAAGAGCTCAAATTTTAGTCTATACTATTTTGAGTATCATTTTATTAATAGTCCACTTTCTAGTCTTAATGGAGATCTTTAAAGGAGGGTTAATTAGCAATGAATCTTATGCTATGTTCTTCGAATCATTATTTTTATTTATTATTAGTAGTTCCTTAACTTTTATCCTCTTTAATTTAACCTTACAGAGCCGGATAGAAATGATTAGAAATATCATATTCTATAAAATGACCGAGAAAGGTCCAGTCTCCCTTTTTTCTGAGCATTATATCAATTATAATTTAATGCTAGAAAGCGGCATTTATTTTTATACCGCGATTGGGCAAGGGATAAGATATCGTACAGGCTTATTTGGACCATTACCCTTTGGGGAAGAAACAGGAAGAGTTTCTTTAATATATAGCGCAATAGTAGATGATTCCGATTTCGAGGGTTCACGACTAAAGGGTAAAAATTATATATTGATCGCCTTTCTTGGAAAAGGGAATGAGATTGATTTAATAGAAAAGCACAGATTAATAGAGAAAGTAGAAGAGGAGATGAAAAATCTTCCTGATTTAGCTGAATTTGAAGAGGAAGATTTCCAAGCTTTTGTAAGCTCAATTAGGGCTCGCTAATTGAAATACTTAATAGATAGTAAGTCATAAAAAATTTATTAATAGCATAAATTTAAAAATTAGATGATTATTTAAGCTTTTTTTATTATAATTTTTAATATTACTAGATAAAAAATGTTATATTGTTTGTAGAAAAATTTAAACAATTTTAAGATCTTCTACAATCAACCTTATAAATTAAAAAAACGTAATTGATATAATAATGGCTGAGTTTTATAGCAAATTAGAAGAATATTTTCTCTCTGTTTATGACTATTACCCCTCAGAAATTAAAACGAAGATGAAAAATCTTCTTTTTGTTGATACTGTTAGTTTTATTGGATGGGTATTTATCTTTTTCGTATCGGGATTGGCAAACTATATCGAAAGTCCTTTTGACTTAATCACCCTTTTTAGAGATTTTTCCGTCTTCGGGTTAATTCTTGGTTCATTAATTTTAATAAAAGAAAGGGAACCATTAATGGCGGGCTATGCAACAATGAGTATTCTATTTATGATTGTTATTCATCCTCTCCTAATGGATATGGTATATATTTATTCCTCATCTAAAGATATGTTATATAAAACCCTTACTATCCTCATAATTGGTGTGCTCTTCATAAGCGCGTATTCAATAAAAAGGGTTCAAATTATCGTCTATAGCATCATAAGTGGATTAATTCTTATAACACATTTCATTATTTTAATGATTAATTTCTATGGAGGCCGTATAACCTTTGAATCTATATCGATGCTTTTCGAATCAATATTTTTTATTATAATAACAAGTACTATCTCTTCATTTTTATTCGGTTTAACATTACGGAGCCGAATAGAGGTCATTGATAATATTATTTTTTATAAAATGTCAGAAAAGGGGCCAATCCCCCTATTTTTTGAGCATTCAGCTAGTTATAATCTATTAATCGAAAGCGGAGTTTATTTTTATACGGCAATTGGACAAGGAGTTAGATATCGAACGGGTCTATTCGGGCCCATACCTTTTGGCGAGGAAATGGGAAGTGTAAGTTTAATATATAGCGCAATAGTCCGTGATTCCGATTTTGAAGGTTCAAGATTGAAGGGAAAGAACTATATTATGGTTGCGTTTCTTGGAAATGAGAAAGATATGGGTTTAATAGAACGAGATAAAGTAATAGAGATAATAGATGATGAGATAAAAAAGATAAGGGATTTAGCCAAATTTAAAGAGGAGGATTTCCAAGATTTTATCTCCTCATTAAGAACACATTGATCCGTAAATTTTATCAAAGAATCCTAACAATAATTTTAAAGGCGAGTTGTTTAGGAAAATAAATCAAATATTCAAATTATAAGGAAAAATCTATAATTATGAGCAATTACTATTTTATTCAATTAAATATATTATTTTTTATTGTTTTTGGATAAACTAAAGTGGGTAAAAATCATTATGAAAAATTATACGCTCAAGAAATTAAACACATTTTCCGGAAGAAAGGGACCTTTAGTATTAATAATCATGGATGGAATAGGATTAGCCGAGAAAAATGAGTCTAATGCTTTTTATTTGGCAGAAACACCTTTTTTAGATAAACTACAGCGTGAATGTCCGAAAATTGGGTTATATACTGAGTTAAAAGCACATGGAAAGGCAGTGGGACTTCCAACGGATAAGGAGATGGGGAATTCCGAAGTAGGCCATAATGCCTTAGGTACTGGGCGAATAGTTGAGCAGAGAGCAACGCTTGCTAAGAGAGCAGTATTGCGGGGTAGGTTATTTAATTCCGAAAAATGGAAACAATTTACCACACAATTAATACAAAATGATAAAACCCTACATTTGTTTGGATTACTCTCAGATGGTTATGTCCATTCTCATATGTCTCATTTAATGGGGCTGTTAGATGGAGCAACGGACTGCGGTGTAAAAAAAGTCAGAATTCATCCCTTACTGGACGGAAGAGATGTACCCCCTCAATCTGCCCTCCGATATATTAAGCAATTAGAACAGAAACTCAAGGAGATAAATGAAAGTGGCGCGTTTGATTACAGAATAGCTTCTGGTGGTGGGAGAATGCGAGTCACCATGGATAGATATTATTCAGATTGGGAGGTTGTAAAGCGAGGATGGGACGCACATGTATGTGGAATTCCAGAGCAAAGCCCCGATTATAAGGGCTATTTTTATTCCGCAGAGGAGGCAATTAAAGCGGCCAGAGAGGAAGACCCTTCAATCAGCGACCAATATTTACCTTCTTTTGTCATTATTGATGAAAATGGATCTCCAATTGGAAAGATGGAGGATGAAGATGGAGTTATTAACTTTAACTTCCGTGGGGACAGAGCAATTGAGATTTCCCAAGCCTTTGATCGAAAGGAATTTGATTTTGAAAAAAAATGCAATCCGGATGTAATTTATTATGGATTGCTTCAATATGATAAAAAAAAGAACCTTCCAAGAAATTACTTCATAGAACCTCCTGAAGTGGACGATCCCCTCTCAATGTACTTATGTGCGGAAAAGTTGCGCCAGTTCGCAATGGCAGAGACGCATAAATACGGGCATATTACATATTTCTGGAATGGAAATAAAGAAGGATACGTCTGCGAAGAATATGAAAAATATATTGAGATCAAGTCTGACCCCAGCGAAATGATCGAAGATAACCCTGAGATGAAAGCCTATGAAGTGAGGGTCAAATTATTAGAGGTTTTAGACTCTAATGAGTTTAAGTTTATTAGAGTAAATTGGGCCAATGGTGATATGGTAGGTCATACTGGGAATATTGATTCGGCTATAATTGCAGCAGAAACCGTTGATAAGTGCGTTAAAGAGACAGTTAATAAAGTGAGGGAACTAGGGGGGGTCTGTATTGTTACTGCCGATCACGGAAACCTTGAGGAGATGAATGAAGGTCATGAAACCGCCCACTCTTGCAATCCAATCATGTTTGCTATAGTTGATTCCCAATATAATGGAGAATATATTATAAATCAAGAAATTAAAACACCAGGTTTGGGTAATGTGGCAGCGACAGTGTTGAATCTCTTGGGATATGAAAAACCAGATTCATTTATGGAATCATTAATTAAATTTAAATAATCACTTTCAAAAAGTCGAGAAAAAAGAAATGGATTTAACCCTTTTAACCTTAGGATGTATACAAGCAGCTTTTTGTGTTGTTAACTTGATCATCGCCTCCATTAAATATCAAAAAACGGGTAATAAAAT
>CAZDJH010000114.1:0-9973 GCA_964505645.1 uncultured archaeon
CAAATACAATCAAAAAAAAAAACTTAAATAAAACCTTAATCCACACTTTTGAAAGAATTATTATTTATTATAAAATCTTTTCTTAATAGAATAAAAGTGGGTTTTAAATGATAGGAATAAACTATGAATAAAGTATTTTGATTAAACTTTATTAATGAACTCTTACCTTTTTATTCAAAAATCTTAAATGATTATAGGGTAAACCATAGTTGCCAAAAACCCGGATAAATCTGGACATTATAAAAAGATATGGAATATCGAGATATTATCCCGCTTCCTTTTCGGTCTTTGAGACCCGACTTTATCGAAATGATGGTAAGCCCCTCCTAAAATTTACATAAACGCTGCGAATGCTTCAAGAACTTTTTTGTAATTTTTTACCTTTATTTTTCCGGTTATCCATTTCCACACTATTTTTGGAGTTGATAATTCATCCATCGCAAGCTTCAAAAAAAGGTCTGTCGTCGTTTCTAGCTTTCCGTCTATATTTAAAGCTTCCGCGCTGAGATTTTCTTCTTTATTTCGAATACTCTCTATTTCGAAATTCCCATCATCTATACTAATCAATGCGGCATATCTTCCATCAACGGGATTTAATAACACCCTTAAGTGTTTATCTTTATATTTTTTTTCGAACTTTTCTCTGAACGATTCATTTGCGAGGGCTTTTTGAATTTCGACGTTCAATATTTTGGCAAATCCTTTTAGTCGTTTTTCCTTCTTTTTTTCCGACATACTAACCAGTTTTCTTTATTTATTTATTTATTAAGATTATTAACTGTAATAAAGAATTTCTTTATTTATTTTTATTTATTTTCTTTATTTATTTATTAAGATTATTAACTGTAATAAAGAATGATGTTAGAACACACATAAAAACGATTGGGACTAATAAGGAGCTTAAAAATAATATAGGGGGAAAATTCTCAGAAGAAATGGCTTTAAATCTAAAATCTGATTATTTTCGTGATCATTAGATTTTATATGCCATAAATTTACTCGCCACTCTTAAAGAAATCTTCATAGGCCTTCCTATCATCAATCGAGATGGAGGATTTCTTCTTTGAACTCATCACGACCGGAGAAACTTCCATATCTTCGTGCTTTATTTTCTTACTGATTTTATAGTCATCCTGATTATCTCCAAGGTCAAAATATTCATCGCATGCCTTGCAATAGAGCTTGCCACCTTTTGGAACAAGTATATTATCGCATTGAGGACAAAAGCGCATTAGGACCACCTCCTCTTCAAGGACACATTATATAGGCACCATTTCATCTTACCATTTCACCTTCCTTTCATGTATTTTTTTTAATTTTTAATTTTATTTTCGTTTTATTTCTTCTTTAACTTAACATATAAATAAATTTCTGTATTTAAACTTATTTGAAATTTAGACTTATTTGAAAAATAACTGCACCTATTAAAATATTTGCTTTTCAAAATATTAATCTTTTCACTCATTTTGTTATATACTAAAAGATAAATAGAGATAAGTTTTAAAAACTTTATCACTTCTCATTAAACGCTTTTGGCAAGAAAAATGTTTTAACATTGGGCTTTATTTAGTCATCAAATTTTTATAGTTTATTCCAGATTAAAAAATCTTTAATGTTCCATTTATGGATTATCCTTAAAACATATATGATATTCATATATATTGTTAAAAAATATATTAAACACATATTTATATATTTAATAATTTAAAATTAAAAAGAACCTAAGGAAGATCTTAAAAAAATTATGATGTATGGGATTTAGGTGTTAAAAATGGAAAAAGATATAATAATAATTGGGCATCGGGGGGCAAACAAAGTCGCTCCCGAAAATACTCTAAAGTCATTTCAAAAAGCAATAGAATTGGGAGCAGATTATGTTGAATTTGATATCCATATGACAAAAGACAACGAAATCGTAATTATGCACGACGAGAATATCGCAAGGACTACGGGCCATGAGGGATTAATCTCAGAGATGACCTTGGCGGAATTAAAAGAGCTCGACTGCGGAGAAGGGGAGAAGATACCCACCCTACAAGAGCTAATAGACCTCGCCAAGGGGAAAGTGGAACTCCAGTGTGAAATTAAAGCAGAGGGGACGGTTCCCCGGTTATTGAAGATACTCAAGAATGCTTCCTTGATCGAGGGCACCATTATCAGTTCTTTTAACCACGAAGAACTGCGAAAGGTAAAAGAATTAGAACCCGACTTGAAGTTGGCGGCTTTGGAACCCACGGGAACGGGCTGGGTCACGGATTGGATACTTAAAAAGCAGATGATTAAAAATGCGCTGGATGAGGGCTTTTATGCGGTCCATCCGTTCTATAAAGTTGTGAACCAAAAACTGGTTGACTTTGCACACGAGAACGGGATAAAGGTTAATCCGTGGACGGTGGACTCATTGCACGCTATGAAGGAACTTATCGGGTACGGCGTCAATGGTGTCATTACGAATGATATTGCAAAAGCGAAGAAGGTATTAGACAAAATTTAACTGACTTCAATTCAATGAATCTATTATATTAATGTTATAGAGTTATTTTTGATTGAGTTGAAATCTAGAGCCGAAATCAATTTAAAGTGCTTACTAAAACATCCTTTTCTTATCTTTCCTGAGCCTTTAAAGAGCGCATTCCCCTTTCTGAAGACTCTCATGAGATCTAATTATTTTCGTAGGGTTTTTTCCAACTCTTTTATGTAAAATTTCTGGGCTTCTGAGATTAATTCCCACTTCAACTCAACGCCATCTTCAAACTGCTTTTCTCTAATAATAGTTTCGATTTTTCTGAAATTTTTTTATTATTATTAAAAACTTCAACATATCAATCTTGAAGTTATAAAAAAATTTATAAATACAATAAACAATTTTTAGATAAGACTGCTTTTATTAATTTATAGGAAAATAAAAGATCGAAATCAAATCAGAAAAAATCAATACATATCGCAATGAATCGCTTTAAAATCATACCTCAACTCCGAGAGAATTGCGTGCTCACAGGAACGGAAGATTTACTTGATATCTATGATATGGGCGAAGTCATTTATCTAATTTCGGATAATCCCGCAAAGAGATTTTCTGTAATCTCCAAGATTGAAGGAAAAATGCATGATACTGGAGAACCTAATATAATAATCGATAAAAGAATTTTGGGGCAATTAAGCGAAAATGATTGGGTAAAAGTCCTCAAATATAATCCCGCAGAAGCTATAGAAGTTCAAATAGGGATTCCTGATGATTATAATGCGATCACTTCTGGAGACTGGACCGCAAATATCAAATCGTCCCTAATCGACAAATTAATTGATTTGGGGCAAGAAGTCACCTTTCTGATACCATGGGAAGGCGGGTCTCCTATAGTGGGAACAGGCATAATAAATTACACTTTACCTAATCCGCCCGTTTATATAGGTAACAGAACCACCATCTTTTTAAAGAAAAAGTCTCAAGAGGAACTCTCGGAAATTAAGAGAGAAAATCTGATGGAACAAGCAGAGCGAGTGAAAATTTTAGAGAAGCAAATCCGCTATGAAAGTTTGGATATCATCACGAAAATTAAACACGGAAATTATCCTCAAAAAGGTTTAAAATATAAATTCAGCGCCACCAATCCCAGAAAGCTTTTTGATTCAATAACATCCTTATTAAAGGGTCTAAAGGTAATTGAACCCCCCTTTGAGCAGACTTATGATTCCGAGAAACAGGACTATTTCGCTTCGGTCGTATATTTTATGACACAAGAAACCAGTCCTCTACTAATAGATCTTCAGATAATGGCTTCTGAGAGTTCTGGGAGTTTACTTATCTGGATTACGGGGGAAAATGAAGACCGTATTCAAAATGCACTACAAGTTTATGACGAGCGCATAACCCAATTAAAAGAAGGTTTAGAGGAGAAGGTAGAAGTTATGAGCATTAGATGTCCTGAATGTGGGGCTCAATTACCAATTAATGATATGGATCTTAACGGAATGGTAGAATGTAGATTTTGTGATACGATTTCAAGAATTCCGAAAGCAATGAGATATTAGAGGGGTTATTAATGCCAAAATCAAGGTATACACGTCTCAAAGCGATCAAGGAATTTGGTTATGATATAGATTGGGAAGACCTTAGGCAATATCATGTCGGCATAGTAGGCGTGGGGGGTTTAGGTTGTGTGAGCAGTGAAATGGCAGTACGATCGGGAATTGGAAAAGTCAGCTTATTCGATTTTGATACAGTCGAAATGGTCAACTTAAATCGCTCAATGTTTAAGGAGGCGCACTTGGGGAGGTATAAGGTAGAAATCGCGAGGCAGATCCTCAACGAGATCAACCCAGACGTCGAAATTGAATGTTATAATGAAGATATAATGGCACCTACTTTTGAATCAATGTTTGAATCTAAAATTAAACATATGGATATCATTTTAAATGGATTAGACAACGTTCCTGCCCGAGAGTATTTAAACATTAAATGTATTACGTTAAACATTCCATATATAGACGCGGGAGCATCAAGAAGCGGATTATCTGGATATGTGCATCCCATTATTCCCAAAAAGACATCTTGTGCAAAATGTATTAGTCGTATCGGGCATAGTTTACCAATAGAGCGAGGAGAACCTTGCGTCGCTTCCCTACCCTCTACAATGGCAATTTTAGCAAGTATTCAGTTCCAAGAATTGGTTAAACTTCTACTGGATTTTGGAAAAATGATAGATTATTTAATGTATGACATGGTAAGCGGGAAGTTTCTCACTTATAAAACTAAGAGAGATGAGAATTGCCCTATTTGTGGTCAACAAGTTCGGAAAGGGGATGAAAGGGTAAAATCTAAACTTTCAAAAGATAAATTAGACGATTTTATTGATGAAATGAAAAGAGAAGGTGAATCATAATACAACTCAATATCTCGGAGGATTTTATTAAAGTTATTAAGAAGCAAGCTCTCTTAAGCGAAGAGGAAATTTATGGGTGGTTAATTGGATATCACTTAAAAAACAAGCCTAAAGTATTGAGCATTTTCGAATGTAAGAAATTTGAACAGCAAACGCTCATCAGTGCCATCCCCCATGCTCAAGAATTCCAAGAAATAAGTTCGGTGTTACCCCAAGGAATAGGACCCATTGGGATATATCATTCCCATCCTTATTCAAGTGACGTTTTTCACAGCCATGATGACGATTCAACGCTTCTGAGTTTAACTAGACAATTCCCTAATAGCGTCTCTATTGTTACCAATGGAAAAGAGCTCAATTGTTATCAAATGGATGAAAATGATAATACGCGCTCCATTAATTTGAAATATAAGGTGCCCGAAGTACCACGATTTTTACTTATAAAAGTAGAACAAGAATATAAAGTCAAGATCCATAAGCATCATTTAAAATCAATAAATAAGAATCAATTACTAATAAAAATCGTGAATAAATTTAGAGAATTTCTAGAAAATCTTTGGGATGATTTCATATTTCAATGTAGAGATGAGAAAATATTATTAAATAAGAAGGTTAGTGAATTTTTGGTCAATAATATGGCCGCGAGTCCAATTGAATTACAAATAATGGACGATGCTTCATTGAAAAATAAAATTAATCGACTTGTGATAAAGCCTGAATCTTTCGATTCAGATAAGATAGACCATAATGATTATAGATTATTTGAAGTAAATCTAAATGCCAACCTGCCAATTTATGTTCCAGAACCCGATATCTCATTTAGTGAAATTAAACCCTTAATAAAAACCGAATTAATAGGAAATAACTTGCTTCAAAAACTCTACAATGCTCATATTGATTATGATACTTTTGCGATCATTTTACCAAAAGATATTTTCATTAATTTTTTTGGGTTTTTCATGAAAATTATGCTCCACACTAACAATAGTGTTCAAAAAAGTGCGTTAAAGGATAAAACAGAGAAATATATTCTTAAGATGCTGTCATTCCTTGACACCTTTATCGGTATGGATTTAAAGCAATCTACCAAAGATTCTATCCGGAGGTTATTAACACATTTAATAAAAGTCGCCAACGATCATAACTTACGAAATATCATTCTTAAGAACTCTAATAACATAACAAATGCTCTAAAAGATTAAGAATAGATGTGTTTTATAGAACTTTAATGACAACGAGAGAAAATTATGAAAAAATTAAATACAATAAATATGATAAATAAATGTATCAATGGGAAAAATAAAAATATTAAAACCATATTTGTTTTTTTATATATGATATAAATCATAAAATTCTAAACTAAAGTGTCAATTAAAAATAAAATTTTCTGGGGTGGATTTATATGAGTTCAGAACTAAACACGATTTATTTTATGAGTAAATTTGGTGAAAAGAAAAAGGAGATTCCATTTCCGGTCTCCCCAAACTTAAAATTGATGGATATTGTTCCCGAGATTTCCAAAAAATTGGGTATCTCAACTCAAAACATTTGTATTGCTACTATGGGGGGTCAAGTGTTAACTAATTCAGATTTAATGAAACCAATAAAGGAACTTGTGGATGATCTTGGAAATACTTTTGATATAATAGATCGAGGTGTTGTTGGTTTGGAACAAACAGAGGAAACTTGGCAGAGATCGATTCTCGATGAAATTGTCCAAGAATTTCCCGAAAGATGGACGGATGTGGGTCCGAATCATCCCGCATGGAAGGATAGAATTAAATTAGAAATTGAACGGATCTTAAAATACGTTAACTTTCTGAAAATAAAAAAGAATAAGCCCTGGTTTAAATTATTTCCCGAGAAAAATCCCCGTTATAACTATTTGATCTGGACAGGTAATTTAGTTGTTCCGGAACGGTCAGAAATAGATTTTAACATTAAGGTTCTTCTTACTTCTGAGTATCCCAAATCATGTCCCCGTTGTTTTGCAGAGGAAAAGATCTTAGATTATTGCGGAAAAATTTTTGTAAAAAATATATGGAAACAAGACGGAAAAAAGTACGTGATGATCTGCCACGAGCATATGTCTAAGACGCACGCCTGGAACCAATATCTCGGAATTGCTCATTTTTTCATAAGACAAGTCTGGGTATGGTGGGCCGCCCAACAAAATGTGATCATCCAAGAGTACGATAAAAAACATAATCAATACTAAAAATTATTGAATTAAGGTAAAATATTACCATTTTCCTTGAGTCCTTGGTTTAAAAAAAATTATCCTTCAAGGATTACAATAAGAAAAACTCCTTCTCATAAGTAGATTTGATTAACTTAATACAATATTTTTAGTTTAAATTATTTCTCATCAATATTGAAAAGATTTTCCATATGGCAACAAGATTTATATAGTAATAAAAATATATATTATTATAACAAAAAATAAAAACCAATATGCCGGATAGAGATTTACCAATAAGTCTTCGTGGGATCGAGACAGTCCTAAGGTATTTAGATCAGAATGATATGGAATTATCCAGTATCCGTAATGTGAGCAGGAGTACCGACCTTTCAATGCGTGTTACCAAAAATATATTATTGCATTTAGAAAATTTAAACCAAGTGGAGCGCATTGTTGAAGAAAATAAGGTAATTCCAAAGTGGAAAATCACAAAATTTGGGCGAAAGGTGGTGAAAAAGGCACAACCTCGGGAGGATGAAGGCAAGTTTATGATCCTAGATAAAAAAGCGGAATTACTTAAAGATATACAGATCCCCGATACTATCGAAGAGATTAAGGAAAAGGTATCCTTGCTCCAAGAGGAAATAGATGTTAAATTAAAAATCCTACAAGCAGATCTAAGTAAAACTTTAGGAAGGGTATTAAACTTAAACGACCCGCCATTTGAAGATTTAATGGGATTTATTGTAAAACGTATTAAAACCATTAAAATCATTATACAAAACCTTACGATTGACCCCACAAGAAAATACCAGCTCAGAAAGATCGGTGAAAAACCGAAAAAGCTTAAAGATAAGGAAAAAGAAATGGTGTTAGCTGAAATTTTATTTATTATCTTTATTATCTCAAATGATATAAAGTTTATTTATACATTAGGAGAAAGGTTATCCAATCTCATAGAACAAGAAGCCTATACCGCTGCATACTCAATAGCCGAAGATTTAAGAAGTGAATTGAGGTTAATCTCCAACTTGGTAAACCAAGTAAAAAAAATTAAAACGAATAATCATATATTAACCGTAGATGAGCTGGATAAAGTATTTGATAATGAATTTGAAATTACTCTTCTCGATAAGATTATTGAAGTCCCATTAGAAAATTCAACTAAGCAAAAGGCAATTGAGGAGGCAATTTTAAATCTGCTCAATCTCTTGAATTCGGGGCAGAAAACGTTAAACAATCGCCTTTTTGAGGTAAAGGAGAATATACCCTTATATGCACTTTACCAAATAATTTTAGATGATAAACCCGCTCTTAGATTTACAATTGATGATATGGAGGAGGCAATTAACTCTTTAGCAGATAAGGGGCACATTCCTGGGATTGAAGTAATAGAGCAAGATGAGGATCACTATTTTAAAGTAGTGCAACTCAAGGCACATGATATTTCTGAGGAGGAAAACAAACTAATTTCCGTTGCTCTAAGGCTTGAAAAATTCTCCTTAGCCGAGATTAACGAAGAAATGGGATGGAAAAAGGAAAAAACATTAAAAATCTTACAAGACCTAAGTGATATAGGAATATTAAGACACACAAGATCGTTTCTTCATGGAGATCAATGGTATATCATATCCGAAAAAAAATAAAAATAACAATAAAATAACAATAACAATAAAATAAAAACTACTTAAATAAAAGGGAAAAAGTGTTAAAAATGGGATTTTTTACTAAAACTGATAGAAGTTATAAACAACAAGATCCCGAGATTATTGCATGGGATAGGACAGATAAAGGCTCTAATATGGAAATTATCCATATCTTTCCTCAATTTAATGATACTATGAAGGACAAAAAATATTTTGCTATAAAAGATTATGAAAATGGGCTCTTTTATAATAAGGGAGAACTAATTGGGGTCTTAAGTGGTGGAGTATATATACTTGAAAAGGAGGCAAGAATAAAAGGAACCGAAATAGTCTGGATTGATACCAGTATCAACGATTTAAAGTGGGGTATCCCCCAGTCAAACGGTATTCCCTCAAGAGAAGGAATTCTTGTAGGGCTTCATGGTGATCTTAAATTTAGAATTAGCGATGTAAAGACATTTTATCAAGATGTAGTTGCAGGCAATAAAGTATGGACATTAAAGGATGTTAAGAATTGGATAAATGGGCTTTTAAAAACTACATTAAGAGATATCTTTAAATCACATAATGCAAGAGATATAATCTTACAAGATAGGGAGTGGGTCATTAATTCTATGATATCTAAAGTCACGGAGGAGTTTTTAAAATATGGATTAGAACTTGAATCGCTTAACGTATTAGGGATACAACCTCCTGACGGAATAGAATCTCTTTTTGGAGAAGATGAACTTCATGAGAAAAAAGCCTTACTAAAGAAAGAAATCCAAGAATTAAAGGAAAAGATAGATAAGTTTGATGAACTTCTTATCTCAGGAAAGATTTCAGAAGACATCTACAAATTAAGAGTGAAGAGAATCGAATCTAGACTTAGGGATCTCGAAGATAAACTTTTAGATATGATTTAAACCAATAAGAGAGATTTCTCTAGAATTTAATTCCTTTTCCTTAATTACCGACTACAATGGGACCTACAATGGAGACTAGTAGACCTACTGCGGAACCCACAATTCCCCCAACTGTAGACACCCCCACCAATGTACCTAAGCCTGATCCAATATATTGAATTGCTTTTTTGGCATAAGTCCATTTATTTGCTTCTATTACTTCTCTAAATTTATCGAGAATACCATAAGAATTTTCTTCAATTCTCTTTTTTTGATGCTCGGGTAATTGTTGAAATTGCTCTGAACTCATAGCACGGGAGAGTTGTTCGGAAACTTCTTTTAATTTGGATTCTGGAATATTTTTCATCTGATACATATATT
>CAZDJH010000115.1:0-9959 GCA_964505645.1 uncultured archaeon
AAAAGAAATAAGTATTAAATTGATAAAAAGATTTTTTTTTACTACCAAAAATAAATAGAGTAATTTTTTATTTTTCTAAAAGTATAAAAATAATCACTTTTATTATTAAAAATAAGTTTTTCCATTTTATAAAAAATTATTAAATCATATTATTAAAGGTAATTAAATATGAAGGTCCTTAATTTTGGCGAGGAAGAAGTTCAGAAGATCATCAAGAGATATAATGAAGGGAATACATCCCCGCGAATCAAACATCTTATGAAAGAATATGAAAAAGAAACGGGGAAATATGCGGTGTGGAGGGAAAAAATCACCGAAGGATTTAAAACCTATTTAATGGGTGGTAAAATTTACGATCGCAATAAGGAACGGGTGTCATTATACGTTTCTGATACGAAAAAAAACGAGTGGCAAAAATTTATTGAAACCAATAACATAACTACTATTTCCCAATTAATTCGTCAGAGCGTTGAGAGTTTCATCGAATATTACAATAATAACTCCAATATAAGCATTTCAAAACCCAACCTCTCTAAAATCTCGCATGCGTTAAAGGAACCGCTTACCACGATAAAGGGCTATTCACAATTCATATTGGAAAATAACAAGGACGAAGTAAGTGAAGAAGTGATTGAAACGCTGCAAAATATTTTTGACAAAAGCTTAATCTTGGAAAATAAAATAAATAATATGTTAGAGAACATCGAATCTAAATCAAAGTCCTATGACCTGCTGCTTATAGAGGATGATTTGGCAACTATACGCCTTGTCACCGCCTATTTTAAAAGTAAAGATTATGTATGCAAGGGAGTCGTAAGTGGTTTTAAAGGGTTGGAGGAATTAAACGACACCAAACCCAAGGTTATCTTATTAGATATCATCTTACCCGACCTAACTGGCTATGATATTTGTCAAAGGATTAAGGGTGACGATCGGCTAAAGGACATACCGCTCTACTTTCTCACTGCAATATCCGAACACCAAGTAGAGCAAGAGCTGGAAGATATAAATCCCGAACTCCACCCCGATGGTTATATACCAAAACCCTTCGACTTCTCGGATTTCAATGTGCTATTTGAGCATTTAAAAGAGTAAATTCTCGCTTTAAGTTCTCATTTTCACATAAAAACCAATCGTTCTCTATCCGATATTTTCAATTCAAAAAATTAATTCGCATAACTAAATTTGATTACTATAAAAATTTATGTAAAAACTTAATAAATTATAAAAATAATCATTATTATATATCAAAAATAATTAGCGTGATTCTTTTTTACAACCATTATGGTAAAAGGTGAAATAATCATGACAGAAGAAAAAAACCAATTGGAGGATCACAGTCCGAAATTAAGCGATAAAGAAATCGAAAAACTCATAGATAAAATAGAAAGCGAAAGCTTTGAAGAAAAGACTCCAGAGATGGAACAGTACGAGTTAGAGACGGGAAAATACGCAAAGTGGAGGGGGAAAGTCACAGAAGGGTTTAAAAAGTGGCTTAAAGGCGAGAAGATTTATAATCGCGATAAAGATAGAATCTCTCTCTATGTGTCAGGGGCGATGAAGGATAACTGGCAAGAATTTATCAAGGAACACAACATTAGTACGATCTCCAAATTAATTCGCCAGAGCGTCGAGCAATATATCAATCAGCAAGAGCATTCGATTAAGGGTGATACCTTTAATACCAATTTGGAAACGATATCCAATCTCTCTCATGCCTTAAAGGAACCCTTAACGACCATTAAGGGTTTTAGCCAGCTTCTTTTGGAAAATAATAAAGAACAAATGAGTAATAAGGTTGCCACCAAGATAAGTAGTATCTTTGAGCAGAGTTGTATGCTGGAGAATAAAATAAAGACTATTTTAGAAAATATTAAAGAAGAGCCAAGAGAATATGATATTCTCTTAGTAGAAGATGACCCCGCTACAATCAGGCTTTTGACTACTTACTTTGAAAATATGGACTATTCTATTAACGGTGTCATAAGCGGGACGCGGGGTCTTCAAGAGTTAAAGACCTCCGAGCCAAAAGTTATACTATTGGATATCATATTACCTGATATTAGCGGCTATGAATTATGCAAGATGATTAAAAGCGATAAGGATTTAAAGGATATCCCCGTTTACCTTCTTACTGCCATACCGGGCTCGGAAGTCGCAAAGAAAATGGAAGAAATCAAGGCTGATGGGATTATTTTAAAACCATTTGACTTCTCGGACTTCGATAATGTAATTCAACGCCTAAAGGAGACTTCCTAAAATAAAGAAACAATATTGAGATAAGGATGAATTATTTTATTATTTCAACCTTTAATTCGAGGTTTTAATCTCTTAAGCAACAGGAATTCGACAATTTTAACCCTTATTCACTACTATTGGCGAATTTTATTATGAACTCCTTGTATTCTTAATTTCTATCCCCACAAGCAGTATCTTACTTTTAAGAAATATTTTTTTTATATCAATGATTATATTAGGTAAGCATTTTAATTTGATAATAAGCTTCTTTCCCATTCCATTTCCTTAGGTAAGACCAAACCCTTTTTTGCTACGCGACTCTCCTAAGGGTCTGGGGCGTTTACTTGGAGCTTATGCATTGGGCTATTAGCGCAGTCAGGTAGCGCAACAGGCTCTTAACCTGCAGGTCGTGGGTTCGACTCCCACATAGCCCGCTTTTCTTTATCTCTTATTGAGATTAACTTCAATTTTATTATTCGTAAATCAAGAACTCTTTTTAATTTCTATTGAGCTTTCAATGTATTCATTTAAGGTTTATGGAATCGTTGCCATTCTTGAAGATTATAGATGCGAGAAAAATGAAGCGCAGGTGGAGGGACTCGAACCCCCGAGCGCTTTCACGCACTGGCTTTCGTGGGTATTCCACTCTCAAGGCCAGCGTCTTACCAACTAGGCTACACCTGCTTAAGTTGTATTTTATCGTGCGCTTAAATTCTGTGTAGGTCTGTGATATAAAAATGTTTGTATCTATTTTATTTTTACGGAAATGATCGGAGGGGAAGGCTGGCTCCTCCCGACCCCCGTTCATTGATTTCGAGAAATTATTGTATTAGAAATCGATAAACTAAACCTTCTGAAAGTGATGAGCGGTTCGACCCAGTAAGCGATTGAGTCCTTCTTCAAGCAATTTCTTCCTTAATTTATCCTTCTTTATTTTCAAAAACTTTTTATTTTTTTCTTCATTTTAATAGATATGGGATCTTCAGCAGAGGACTTTCGATATCTAATTCCCCAGCGAATCTTCGACGAGCTTACGGAGGACGCACAGGAGGCAGCCCCGTCTATTCGGCACTATTGGATTTTCGCAGATCGCAAAGAGAACTTCGGTATCGTGAATAAATTTATTAAAAACGATGATATTAGCGAAACCAAAAAGCACGTAAAACCACGCAGTTGGATGCGCTATAAAAAGTCTAAGATTTACAATATGCGCAAATTTAAGGAAGAACGGGGCGTCGACATAGTATGGCAGGGTCACAGCCATCCAAATGGCAATAAAAAGCTCCATCAGATTGATAAGCGCATTTTAAAGTATTTAAGCAATGGGGTAATGATTCTCATTATTCCACCCGACGAAAAAAAGAACCAAAAAGCCCACATCGTTGGCTGGTATTACGATAAGCGCTACACCAAGAAACCGATAATAGAGAAAATGGTTTTCGAAATAATAGACTCCAGCAGTTAGGAATTCATGGGTTTGTTAATGCTTTTTATAGGTTTTTAGTTATATTTCGAATGGAATGAGGGATGCTTTAACTGAAAATGAATTCTCCTCTTTTTTATTATCACTTCCCTTTATCTGGTACCTTTTAGATGGAATAATACCTCAAAAAATAATAAAATATTAAAATTTTGGAACCTTATTTAAAATTTAGGTTTGTGATGTTCGAAAAAACACTTAATTTTGCGAATTCACAAAAAAACCAATAATAAGATCTTGATATGACTCAATCTAATCAGACTAAAAAGAAAGAAACTGATGCTCTTTTCAAGATAATAATCTTTGGAGACGGAGGTGTGGGGAAGACTACTTTAGTAACACGCTACTTGGAAGGCATATTTGACCTTTCTAAGGTTACCATTGGTATGGATTTCTTCGTTAAACGTCTTCAAGTAGAGGACAAAAATGTCACCCTCCAGATTTGGGATTTTGGGGGTGAAGAACGCTTCAGGTTTTTACTCCCCAATTACGTAAGCGGCGCATCTGGCGGTATATTTATGTTTGACATTACTAGATACATGAGCTTAAAACATATAGATGATTGGATAAAGATTTTTAGAGATGAATACTCGAAAAAACATTCAGATGAAGCACTTCCCGTTCTTATGGTTGGGGGTAAAAAAGATTTAAACTATCGACGTTCTGTGGAAAGGCAGGCCGCAGAAGATGTGGTTGAGAGGGAGAGCCTGTTGAAATATATGGAATGCTCCAGCAAGACCGGTGAAAATGTGGAAAATCTTTTCCAAACTTTAACGCGGGAACTATTAAAGCGGATTGACATGCTGTAAAGCCCTTTTTTATTAATATTAACAGATTAATAGTTATTAATTGTTTAATAAGGGATTACTCCAATGTCCATTAAAAAGATCTTCAATTTAATAATTTATGAGTCAAGGATCCTAAACTTATTTGATCCAATTTCATTTAGAAAGGATTAAGTCTGCGACGTTGTTGGAAAAAGCCTACAATTCTTACTTTTTATTGTGATCGATAATTATATAACTTTTAGAAGGGAATGTCTTTTTTTATGTGGTATTGTATAGTAAGATTCTATCTCCTATAAGACCTAATAGAATGGGAGAGTAGGGCTCCCCTAATTCAAGCCCCAAGGAGGCTACAATTCTTAAGCAGAGTTACCCTCCATAAGAAACCATATTCTTGACTAGATATCTCCTACAAGAGATATATTAACATGGTAATAATATGATATCGAGAAAATTATGTATTATTATGCTCCTATTGAAAAATATCGTCCAACTTTTGAAGCACTAAATCTGGGATCATATATGCATCGATCTCCTTATTCCCCCTTTTAGAAACTTTTAATGAATTGATTTGTTTCAGTGTGGCTACCCCTGTGAGGATGGTAATAGTTTTGATTCCCGCCCGATTGCCAGCGAGAATATCGGTATTAAGCCTATCTCCAAAAATACAACTATTTTTAGGGTTAATATTTCTATCCTCTAAAATAGAATGAATCCCGAAAGGGTTAGGTTTTCCAAAAATCTTAACTGGCGGCATGCTTGTGCATGTTTCCACGGCATTAATCATAACTCCCGCACCGGGCATTAGACCTTGTTCACTTGGCAAAGTACTATCAGCATTAGTAGCGTAAAACTTAGCCCCATGCTTTAAAATACACCTTTGAGCGACTGCTAATTTATTGTAATTGAAGCCCCTATCGAGCCCAGCAATAACAAAATCTATCTTGCTAATTTCATTCTCTTCCGTAATAACATGGTGCCCCATCGCCTCCAGCTCTTTTCTGAGCCCGACCTCACCGATAATAAAAATATCTGCCCCATTCTTGACCTTGGTGATCTCTGCGGCGGTGATGGAAGCACTGGTGTAGAAGTCCCGAATATTACTCTCGATATTCATCCGCTCTAACTTCTCAACATACATTTGTCTGGTGATCGTGGAATTATTAGAATTATATACTACTTCCACCGAGAGTTCTTTTAATTTTTTGATTATAAGGTCCACATTGGGAATTAATTCCTTCCCGCGGTATACAACACCGTCTAAATCGAAAATCGCTAACTTGAGGTCTCTCAATTCATCAATTAACTGATTCATTTGTAACCAGGATAATCTTTGAAAATTTAAAAAATTATTAAAAATAGACGGAAAAAGAACCGCGAGTTTTTTTTTATTATTCTCAGATTTAGCACTTAAGTTGTTTTACTGCCAATACCATATTATTCAATTTTTTCATGGTGATTTCGTATGCACTCTCCTCGCCAAATGCATCTTTTAAGGGCATAAATCCACAATCGGGTTTAATTATAATATTTTCCTCACCATATTGATCAATTGCTTTCTGAATTGTGCTTTTTATGGTGGCAATATCCTCAACATAATCTCTTAATGTTCCGTTTTTTTTTCTTTCCAGTTTGGTCTTTACCGCTCCCACCGCCAAATACTTGTCCTGATCGCTAAAATGGTCCCCCTGAAAAATATCAAAATTACGTTCATTCGTTTGAAATTCGTGGTCTAATATATTTACATTAGTTTTTAGTAAAAGGTCCCGCAGTTTCGGGCTGACTTGACCGCAAACATGGATGGAAGAGAACTTGTCAATTCCTGAGATCGCTTTGTTTAATGTTTTTACGATAAATTCTTCAGAGTGGAACATTACCCGACGCCCCACCAAAAGACCCAAGATAGGTTCATCCATAGATATGATATCTATACCCATATCATTATAGGCTTTTCCAATGTGTTTCATTATTTCCGCTAATGTATCCACCAACCAATCCACCATTATAGCACGCGGTTCTTTAAATATCATGGGCTTTAATCCTTTAGCCGCTTTATCCCTTAGAATTATTTCACTTGCGAGCGTAAAGGGACCGGTTAAACAAGATTTTGTTCCTCTTATCATGCTTTGATAATGCGGATGCTCATAAAGATACTCAACCAATTGTTTGCCATATTTGAGCGCAAAAGGCTTTTTTGGTACTCTTAACTCATCAGAGATGTAAAATTGCCCCTCTTGTTTTGTTATTCCCACGTGTTTTTCTGCCAAGGGCTCTAAGAATTGGTCGATCATGCTCACTAATTGCCCATAGCAAGGATAATCAATCCCCAAATTAATTTGATCTTCTATGGTCCTAAGTAAGTTTTTCTCAGTATTTTCAAGGGGAAAACTTCCTACAACCGTGGTCGACAATCCATTGAGGAGCATTTGGGAGATGGCACCTTAAAGTGTGCAATTTTTTTTTAAGTATATATTAAAAATGAAAGTCCATTAAAAGCATTATTATTATATCCATCCTATTGGGAAGGGGAGAATCAATTGAACCATCATGATGCTTAATGGGATGAGGATAGGGTTGAGAAAATTATCGGCAATCCTCATCGGAAAGTAGTCCGTAATTAGAAACACAACAGCGGCTACAACTGCATAGATAGGCCCTAAAACCAATAATCCAATCAAATAAGCGCTTAAAGTCCCTGCAATAAAGCCTTCTATGGTCTTTCTATGTCCTCCTGGGCAGATGACTTCCCTTTTTCCCCAAATCCTACCGATTAGAGCTGCTAGCGCATCGGAAAGGCATGCAATCAAGAGCCCAGCTGTAAAAGCAAGAATATGAACAATCACAATTAAATATAATACATAGGTAAAGATTGCACCAACAATCAAATAAATTTGTGGTCCCACCGCATTGCGTTCCTCATTTCTAAGCGTTGATCGGGTAATAAAGTGAAAAATCGAGTATTCTGCTCCCCAGAGTACCCGGATTAAATCGGAGATAACCATAAAGATGAATGCCCCCAACAAGGCAAATAAGGAAAGATATTTTATTGCTGCCATACTCAACACGGGGTAAGGATAATTTGAAAGACTCCCCCATAGAAGATTGTATAAGCCTCCGGTAATATTAACAAATACCCATACTCCCACATTAACTAATGAGGTGAGGGGCGGAAAGATGCAACCAAAATATCCAAAAATAAATAATAATCCAATTAAATGAAAACACTTTCGGAATATCTCCATTTTAATCGATATCCTTTCACTATAGGGGCTCTCCCTACGGATATCCAACACATACCTCTTCACCCTTGATACATCAACATCTTGGAAACTGTCGCCCTCTTGTTTCATTTCTTTAATAACTCTCTTTATTAGCAATCCGAACCCCGCAAAAATAGAAAATACAATGAAAAACCACCAGACCATGAAGCCATTAAAGGGGAAATGGATTATATAGTGGTTCTCCATAAATATCATTAGTAAAACAATGGAGATAATCAAGAAAACGGAACTTACAACCGTGGAGATTGAACCGTAAAAATTTCCCTTTCTCCCACTCATTCCCACATAAAACATTAAGGTCGCAATAACGATAAATATACTTAGTAAGGCAATGTTATAACCGATTGCCACTAAATTCCAGTATGTCATAGGAGATATATTTTATGATAAAAATTATTATAGAGAATAAACAATCACATAAAACTCTAATTAATTAAAGTTTAAATTATAAAAGTCGCTGTATCTTTTGACTTTTAATAAATTAATGGCTCCACGTAATTTTTGTCGGGTATAATAAAATACTCTTTTAAATTAAATATCTATATTCACAATAAAAGAATAGAGTATAAAACCTCGCTCAAAAGTCTTCATACTATAGTATTGAATGGCTAATTTCTAAGTTTAATAATGTCATCTTTAATCAATTCTGTTTTTAAAGGGCTATATGCGAATAGTTTTTGGTAAAGTGGAAGGAAAAGTCCATTTCAAACATCTTTTTACCATCAGTAATTTTTAAGTAAAATAAGCTCACAATTAATTCTCTATTATATAAAACTTTTTAAGTCAAAAAAATATAAATTATTATAAGGTAATTAAAACTAACTTTCTAAGATTCAATAAAAGATTTTATTTACCAACCAATTAAAAAAAATATTGATAGGAAATTCATATGGAAGAATCGACAGGAAAAACGCTTGATGGTTTGTTAAAGCAACTACTTGCGTCCATCCCCGAAGTAAAGTCAGCAGCAATCGTTTCGGTGGAAGGGCTCCCCATAGCTTCAGCCTTACCTCAAGGGGTTGACGAGACGCGGATAGCCGCGATGACGGCGGCGATTTTGTCATTGGGTGAACGTGCTGCGCACGAGATGCAAAAAGGGGACTTAGAGCAGATAATGGTCAAAGGGAATGACGGAATCTTGCTCGTATTGGAAGCGGGACCAAACGCAGTACTTACTGTTTCAACTACGAAGGACGTTCGATTGGGCCTCATTTTTCTGGACTGTAAAAGGACCACGGAAAAGATCGCAGAACTAATTTAAGTATTCTTCCTTTTTATCCTATGAGATATGTAAGAAGACCTCAATAATTTAAGGTTAATAAGAAACTATTGCTCCTTCTATATTCTTTTTATCCCTTGAACGAAATCTGGGATTTTAAAGAATAAGGACGCTTCTTTTTGCTAATTTATTTCTACTATAATTAATAGACCTTTTCACGCTGACTATAAAAGTTTTTCTCTACCTCCTAAACCAATATTTAATATCAAAATCGACAAATACCAAAAGAATAAAAGGAATAATTTAGATTATCATTTTGGCTAAGATATCGGAATTTTTTTTTCCCCCGATATACTTTAAATCTCCGACTTAGCCCACACATTTGAATTTATATGAGGGAATCATCCTATAGGGGTTGAATATCATAGTAATGGCATATGTTGAAAAAGAAATTAAAAAAAAAGAAAAAGAATTGAAGGAAGTTAAAGATCTGAAGGAAAAGGCGCTAAATGGGGCAACGGGTTTTGATCTACTATATGAAGTTGAGCAAAACTATGCGCTGCTTTATCTGTTTGATAAGTTCGAAAAGTCGATTTTAATGGACTTGGGCGAGAACCGAATCATCAACGACTCCTTGAGGTCGTTTGGAAACGAGGTCCTTAAGGCGTTAAACTCTCATATTCATTCCTTAGAGCAAGAGGTTAAATACCTTCGCTATAAAAGTGATATGAAAGAAAGTTTAAAAAAAGATTGGGATCAGGAATAAAAAAGTGTTAATCATAGTTGATAAAAATTTTCTTCTGTTTTCCGATTCTTTTTATCCGCTCACTTTTGACGCCTTGTCTTAGATCACTCATTTATATGATTAAAAGAAAAGGGGTTTATCAGGAAAGGTACTAAGATTTAATTCTTGCTATGTTATATAAATGATTATTTTTGGGTTTTCTTATCCGAAA
>CAZDJH010000116.1:0-9942 GCA_964505645.1 uncultured archaeon
AGACCAATGAAAATGTCATGGCTGAGGGTTCCTAGTGTATCTTGATAATATTGCAAATTACACATAAAGAAGGTGAAAAATAAAATGGCATTTCTCATGGTTACTGCAACATATCCGCCCTGGAAACTTCCCGAACTAGTTGAGGTATACACTAAAGGTAATGCGCCCGATTATCCTCCTTTTCTGCATACGGTCCACCATTTCGTTGTACAAGATGAGGTTTATAAAAACTACGGGATCTACGAGTGCGATGACGATAAAATCAAGGAGGGGATAGAGGCTATTACCAAACGCTTCTATCGATATTCTCTTATTGAGGGTTATAAATATAAGATTGAGCCCCTTTTAGATTCGAAGGAAGCGATGAAATTATTGGGTTTTATTTAAAATTGTATACTTATTCTCTTTTCAATTTTCTTTTTTTTCTATAGTTATTCCTTTAATATCCGAATCAATGTTCTATAGTGAATAGAGGGATACGAGATAAAATAAGTATCTTATAATCTCTTAACATTTTTTTATGGTCCCTTGCCATTTAGAGAGGTATTATATCAGATTTCTAATTCTAAACCATTAATAAATCTTAATAAACATTCATAAATTATTAATCATAATATTAACTGATTCGATAATAAAAGAATTAAGCAACGAAATTAGACTTAATAGTAAAAAAATCTAAGAAAATATTGGTGATAGAAAAGTGTCCTCAGACGATATGAACGTATACATTGGGAAGAAGAGGTCCATGAGCTATGTAATGTCTGCCATGGGTAACCTGAACGAGGGAAAGCCCGCGAAGCTTTTAGCACGAGGTAGGGCGATCTCCAGAGCCGTAGATGTGGGCGAACTATTGGTAAGAAAATTCGCCAAAGGAGCAAAATACGGAGATATTAATATTGAAACGGAAAAGTTGACGAATAAGGACGGTACAGAAAGTAATGTCTCTGCAATTGAAATAGAAATCCTTCCACCTGAATAAATTTTTAGCAGGGACGAAAATAACTTTTAGGTGTTAATAACAAGTATATTTTTTTTCTTATTATTTTATTCAAGTTTTCCTTTAATCTCTTCCAATTGTTCTTGAAAAGATTCAATATCAGATATTTTTGCCTTGTTTTGGGTAAGGTTCTCTAGCAGATCAATGAACGGCTTCACAAGAGGGTGTTGAATAAGGGTACAGGTTGTTTCCAGAGTATCCACATCATAGATTAACGCAGAGCCCGCCTCCGTTGAAGTACCCAAAATATCCTTTAATAAGAGCCGATGATCATCTGAATAAGATAAGACTACGACTTCTTCTGCCAGTTGGGTTCCATCCGATTTCTCTTTTACTTTAAATTCGCACATGATTTTGGGAATTATTATTTTGATTAATATTTATTTATATTGCTATTAGAGAAAAGGAACCAACCATTTAAAAATTAGTCATAATATTAGATAAAAAATTACTTCAGAGTGCTTTTTCCCGTTCTTGAATATATTCCTTCAACCAATTGGGGAGGATAAATCCAAAATAGAAGAAAATAGAGCTCGAAATCAAGATTGCCCTTGAAATTGGTAAAGTAACAATATTTAAGGATACAATAGAATCAAAAATTGCACCGATACAGAATGAAATGAACGCAATAATTAGAAACTTCCCTTGTGCCTTCACAGTAGGGGTTTTAGATTTGAGGGACGCTTTTCCAAAAAGAACTCCTAAAATAAGCAACGTAAATATAATATAAATCAAATAAATAACAACAAAATTAAGATATCGTATATCCGTTTCGTGCTCCAATACACCGATTACCTCAGGTGTAGTAAAAGTCAAAAACAGGTAAAAAATCTCAAACACTAACCCAATTATTCCAAAAATAACCAGAATTGGAATTTGATGTTCTTGCCACAATAAGTCCGTGATTGCTTTGGTATAGAAGATAAAGAAAATTGGAATAAATGTTAAGGTGATAAATAAATAAAACCACAGTGGAATACCTTTATTGATGATTAAATAAGTAAAAAAAGATATAGTAGAGCCCCACCACGGTGAGGTTATTCCAATCCAACTTAGTCCCATATATAAAAGAGTCGAATTCTTTACGACAAAATATCTTTTTATGATCTTTATACTTACCGTTATGGAAATTACTACAAATAATAGACTTAAGGACCCATTTAAAATTTCAATTATTTTGAAAGACATCTTTACAAACTCTTGGTTTTCTTATATAGATTTAAATATTATTAATTTAATAAAAGCTTTATCTTTTCCTTTAAGGAAAGCCCCACCAATAGAGGGATTGAAAATTATTATTAGGAGATGAACGCATCTAAAGATATATTTCTCTCATAACCTTAAAAAAAGGAAAAGTGAAGAAATCATAGGTTACTCGCATCTCGCATTATTTCAAACATTTCCTTCTCATCCTCTTCAGCTTCTTCAGGGAGCGCATATATTGTTCCCAATAGTGAGGCCCGATATTGTATTTCTGCGGCAAACTCAACCTGTTGTAATACGGTGTAGGCATGTTTTATAGTTGTTCCGCAGCATACATTCCCGTGATTTGCAAGGAACACGGCGTAATGGTTTCCCAAGGCTTTTACTGCTTTATATGCAATATCTTCGGTACCCGCCATTCCGTACTCTGCAACCTCACACCCTCCAATAAAGGGTATTATTTCATCCACTACAGGCCCTAGCCTCATACGGGCGATTGATAGAATTGTAGAATATTGAGCATGGGAATGGATAACCGCATTAATGTCTTCCCTCGCGAGCATAACATTTATATGGAGGTGTTTTTCTGAGGTGGGGTTTCTCCTGCCAGAGAGCACTTTTAAGTTCTTGTCCACTAAAACCAAATCTTTTTCCGTCATATTCTCATATCGCACGGTACTGGGCGTAAGAAGGAACCCATCCTCTCCGTTCGGTAATTGAACCCGCATTCCTACGTTTCCTGCGGTTCCGATGATTAATCCCTTTTCCAACATAACCTTGCAAGTCTCTATTATTTCTGTGCATTCCTTTTGAAAACTTGCTAACTCTATGGGGATCTCTATACCGGGTTCATCGGCTGAAACCGTTTCAGCTGAATACCCGGGAAGGACCTCGGGATTAACTATGTTCGAGGGAATTTCATTATTAAGCAATTTCCGAATCCCCTTGACCATCAGCATCCCATTATTATGGTCAGTTTCGTAGGTATCCCCTCCTAGATGTGGCGTTACAATGACATTATCTAATTCCAAGAACTCATTATCTTCATCTAGGGGTTCAATATTGAACACATCAATAGCGGCTCCTGCAATTTTCTTTTCTTTGAGGAGTTCGAAAAGCGCATATTCATCTGTAACGGAAGCCCGAGCGAGATTTATAAAAAAGCCCCCCTCTTTCATCAATTTTAATTGCTCTTCACCCACCATACCATCAGTTTCATCGGTGGGAGGGCAATGAATAGTGACTACATCAGAATTTGCCATCAGCGTATCAATATCTGCCAATTTTCCATCAATATATTGTAATCTCTCTTTGTTAACATACGGGTCATGTATAAGAAAATTTACTTCGAATGCCTTTAATCGCTTCGCAACTTCGAAACCGATTCGTCCGAGGCCAATAATCCCTACTGTCTTACCCTTCAATTCATGACCCTTGAATGTATTGTAATACTCTAAATAATCCGAAAAATCTTCTACTTTAAACCTGTCCGAATGAAGAGTGCGTTCCACTCTATGTATCTTTCGCATCAAGGTAAGCATAACCGTGATAGTCATTTCCGCCACAGCGATCGTATTCCTTCCAGGGGCGTTAAGCACGGGGATTCCTTTCTTGGTTGCGGTTTCGATATCTACATTATTGGGATCTCCACGTGTTGATCCGATTATTTTTAGGTCAACGTTTTCAAGAACATCTTTTTTGACGTTATCCGCCTCACAAATAAGGATTTGTGCGCCGAGTTCATTAATTTTCTTCACCAAATCATCCGCGCTGAAATACACGTTTTTTGTTTTCCGCCAACTTTCATAGATGATTTCATCACCCACCACTTCCTTAAGCTTTTCTAATGATTGCGGAGAAAGTTGGGCGGTTATATAGGTTTTCATTTAATTGTTCCACCTTGTTAATATCCTTTTATTAAAACATCAGTTTCCGGAGCTTCAATAGATTTCTCATTTTTCCCGAAACCTCAAGCTCACCACTAGAATATGCTTTAATCGGATTAATTTGCTTGGTCATCATCTTTATGAAGATATCCGAGCTTAAATTCACTTGTACCGCGGCTTCTTCGTCATGCCCCTCTGCTAATTCAATACCCTCATCGTTATTTATTTTATAGCAATATGATTTATCGATATCGGGAAATGTCATCATCAAGGTTTCATCCCAGCTACTAAATGCTTTGGCTACCTTAGGATCGTTATATCTATCAACAATCTTTTGGAGCGCCTCTTCAAGAGAGATGTCAACGGTTCCCTCCTTCGTTTCTCCGCTTTTCTCATTCTTCGCCTTAGGAGATGGAGATATGTGCTTCTGAACGCCTGCTGTCTTTTTCTTTTGGGGTTCTGGCTTCTTCTCTGTTTCTTTTCTCGTTGAGATATCTTCAGGCTGAGTTTCCCTTAGTTCTGGGCGAATTATCTCTAAACCGCCTCTAATTCCAGTAGTCATTCTATCCCCGTCCCCAATCTGACTCATATTCCTCCCAGAAAGGATTGCATCGAATATAGATTTAATTCTTTTTATTAAACGTAGCGATTGAAGTGCCCCTAAAAGGATCAATATTAATCCAAGCATAATAATTATAATAGATAACCACTGATAGAGGTCGATAATAATAATTCCATTAGAGGATAATTCGAATGTCTTGAATCCAAACAAAAACCCAATACAGATTAACGCTAAACCTCCGATAAAGATTGATAATAGAGCCGTTACCATATGAGCATTTAATGTTCGTAGAGTATCTTTCCTATGTGTAGATAATTTCATAATTTATGTAATAATTTTATATTGTTATAATTTTATATTGTTATAAATTATTATTATATTCTATATTTCATATTCTGAAATTTATTTTAAACTTTACATAACATATGAATGCAATATGACCGAGTACAGAATGATATATGATTCCGGAAGCAAGGTTATAAAATGCGGAATCTCCGATGAATATGGAAAAATTATGGCGCTACATTCCTGGAAGCCAGAGGTAATTGAAAGCAAGGATGGATTTCGGCGCGAATGGGATTATCGTACATATTGGGATAAAGTGGTTGAGCTCACCAAAATTACCATAAAATCAGCAAATATTAATCCTGTAAATATTAAATATATTACTTCTTCTTCTATACGTCCGAGTTGTGTGTTCGCAGATGAGGATAATAATGCTGTATACATAGGAGCAAGTTTTGAGCTTCGAGGGATTGATTATGCTGATGAACTTGAAGATGAATTCTATGAAAGGACGGGAAAGTACATGTATGAGACCTGCGGGCATTCTCCTTCGTTATTGATGCCCCCTGCCCGCTATAAATATTTCAAAGAAGAAGTAAAAAACGATAATAGAATAAAGTCTATAACCCAATATCTGCCCCAAGACAGTTGGATACTTATAAAGCTGGGTGGAGAGGTTCATAGTAATGTAGTGAGTGCGGGAGAGTCTGGCTTCTTGGATTTGGAAACTAAATCGTGGCATCCCGCATGGGAAGATATTCTGGATTTGCCCGAGTATTTTTTCCCGTGGCCAGTACTTCCCGGCGAGGTAATTGGGACGGTTTCCAAACATTACCAAGATGAATTAGGGTTTTCTTCGGATACTAAGCTGGTGGCAGGACTCCCAGATACTCAAGCTGCTCTATTAGGATGCGAATGCGTGGAAGATAGTTCAATTGGGGCCGTTTTAGGTACGACAACCCCAGTACAAATGGTATCCAATAAGTTAATAATTAGTCCCAAGGAAGAAACTTGGTCTGGTTTAATTGCGGTAAAAAATATATGTAATATTTACTATATAGAGGCAAATACGGGATTAACAGGACAGTTACTCAAATGGGGTGCCGATCTATTCTTTTCAAGTGAAAAAAGAGATCAATTAAGCCAATTTGAGCAACTAGACCGTTCCTATCAACGATATGACCAATTTGAATTGAATGCCTCGATGGAAGAAATAAGAATGGCCTCTGTCTATTCCTTTTTAGGACCTTCACCCTTAGCGACTACACAAATGGGGATCACTCCTGGATTGTTCCATTTTCAAAGTCCTGGAGGTGTAGAAGAAATTACTATCGATAAGAACTCATTTATTACTGCTATATTTGATAATATTCAATTTGCCATCACCCGTAATATAGAGATTCTAAGAGAAAAGAGGAGCAGAGATATTAAAAAGCACTCAATTTCAATTATGGGCGGGATCACACGTAATCCCGTTCTAATACAACGGTTTTCCGATTTATTTGGTTCTACAATAATTTCCTCGAGGAGTTTTGAAAGCACCATCCAAGGATTGCTCGTATTATGTGATATTGCGGCAGGAAAGATCCAATCACTTGATGACTTAAGAAAGAGGAACCAAGAAATGCAAACTTTAAGAAGGTCTACTCCAAGACCTTCTATGAAGCTAAAATTAACCAAAAAGTTTAAAACATGGCAAAGATTATTCTCACACTATAGGGGTTAGGGGAGCGATTTTTTCTTTTGATTCTTTCCAAGGGGCTGAATTGTTTTTGGGTAAACAATAGTTGCCAAAAATCCGGACATTATAAAGAAATATATAATACCAAGAGAATATCCCGCTAATTTCTCGTTCGCTTAAGACTTGCTTTAACCTAAAAGATGACACAGACCCTTAATAAAACCTTACTAATTTTGTCCAAAAAATTGCACACATATTTCAATAAAATGAACTCACCGGTAAAATAAGAATAATGTTGTTATCTACTTAATAAATAGGCTTAAATACGGACAATAATGATTCTTTATAGGTGTCTTTAAGTTCATAATGATTTATGGCCCGTATGATTGCGAATTATGAAGATCATATATAAAACAAGCCAATATATATATCTTATATAGAGATTATATATTCTATAGATAAGGCTTATATAGGGGATTTCAAATCGAAATATTGGACTTGAATGAACAATAAATTTATAAAAATAAAAAAAAATTATCAATTAAAAATGAGATATGAAAGAAAATATGTTATTTATGGGATAGTTATCGCAGTTGCAACTGCTGGTATAACTGGATTTTCTATTCTTGGCTTTTCCTTTGAGAGCGTTGATTTTAATGAATATGCTTTGAAACAAAATGCAATCACACGGAAAATAGAACCAACCATTTATACAGAAGGGCTTTATTTCATTGGGATTTTTAATAATTTTATTACCTTCCCGAGTACTTATGTATCCATAGAATTTACCCCTCATCCCCTTGCTGAGGATATCCCAATTTCGGTTCAAACAAAAAATGGATTGCTGGTCGAAATTGATATTTCTTTTCAGTTTAGACTCCGAAAAGCGGATATTATTAATATCTATTCCGATTATAGTACAGCCTACAAGGATTTCGTCCAGGCCGAGGCAAGATCGGCATTGAGGGAGGTTGCGGGCTCATATACTGCCGAAGAACTTTATACGAATCGCAGCGATGTCAATTCTGAAATGTCTAATGCGCTTGTTACTAGTCTTTCTTCAATAGTGGATGTAGGGAACTTCCAATTGCGCAATATTGATTTTCCAGATAGCTTTGAGGAGGCTGTTGAGAATTATGAGGTTCATCGAGTAGAAATAGAGATTGCTCAATTGGAACAAGAAGCTGAAATGATCCGCCAAGAAACTCAAAAACTTGTCACCGAGTATACTGCAAATAATACAATTATTGAATATGAAGGCATTGCTACGGCGTTAAGAGAACTTGCCACCACCTTAAATATGACTAATGAAGAATTACTTCAATACATATGGATTGAAACCATCGAAACCCATAATGAAGCATACCTTTTTATTGGATTAGATAATCCCTTATTGATTCCCTTGAATAGCACATCGAGCTCTTAAAGTGTCTCCTTTCTTCTAAGGACATTTTCCAAATAAATATGTTAGTTTGAATTTTTTTTATTCTATATCTTCTCTTTTTTTTATATATATTTCTCATTCTTTCAAGAACATCTGATCGTTGGTTTTTATTGCTATTATTATTTAGAACTCCGTGAATAAAACCCTTTTTTATTACGCAGAAGTCTCGTATATCCTTATTAACTCCAAGTCTGTTAACTGAAAGAAGTACTAACAAAGCAATCATTTTCGCTTTATAACTTTTATATACAAGGAAGAAATGTTAATGAATGGTGGTATAGTAAGGGTCTTTAACTACTTAGACTCAATTAACTAATGTAATTTTTAAGCCGAATTGCCTTTCTAAAGTAATGAGTTGCTTTTCATATCTAAAAGAACTCGAAATTTATATATATTAGAAAATTATCAAGAGATAATTAAAAACTTGTCATCAGTAATTAAAAAGGTAATTATAATTTGAAATGTCCTAGTTGTGGGCAAGAAATTGATAGTCCAGATCAAAAGATTTGTCAATACTGTGGCGTAAAAATTGTCCAAAAAAGCAAAACCAACCAGCCATCAACCGAGCACTCTGCTCTCGATAAAAGTGTATACAAAAAAGACAAATCTAAGAATATTTACACTAAATATACAAAGAAAACTTATTATCCTTTCGCAATAATTTCAGTTTTCACAATAATGGTATCATTTATGTCGCTTGGTTTCTTTGGATACCTCGATTTCATTTTGGGAATATCTGGAGATGCGAGGGATCTAATCGGGCCGGTGTTTTTCTTACCCCCTGTTATCATAAGTATTATTGGTTTAATTATAGGAGTCATTGCAGGAGGGTTAAGAATAAAATGGGAGAAGAATAATGAAAGGGATGATAAATTCGGCAATTATTTTGTCCTTATTGTTATTATTTTAAATTTAGTCGGAATAGTTATTGGCGTCATCCTTATGGTTCTATAAGGAGTTGAGTTTTGCTAAATATATCAAGACTTAAAAATTGATTATATAAACATATTTAAATGGTTAAAGATATTTCTAGCTATATTTTTTTCTAAACAAATTTAATAAAATAAACAAAAATCATAAGTGATTAATTATGCCTAAATGTCCATATTGTGATGCGGAACTCGAAATCAAATTGTCAATTAAGCCTGTTCCCATTGAAGATACATTCAAAAATGAAGCAACAACCGCAATGGAGGGCTATTTCGATGTAATGATGGATACAGGTCCCTTTGGAACTAAAATTTTAAAATCTTTTGGAAAACGTGCCTTAAAGTGGCAAAAAAAGTTTTTAGACGGAATAGCCGCCCTTCCTTTGATTGTTCAATCATGTGAAAACTGTGATGCCGTTATTGGGACGTCATTATTATTTGATATCGGGTCCATTGGAAGTTTTAATACATCATCCTAATATAATCTACTTAATTTTCTTTTTTTCTGTATCTATTCTTCATCTGTATCAATCTATAGTTAAATTAAAGGGAAAAAAAATATATAAATTCATCCCTCCAATGCTGGAGGGTTCACCTTTCTTTTTTATATCTTTTTTATATCAAATCGCATTCTGCGGGTAGAATTACTTTTCCAAGATCAGATTCACGCCACGCTAGCTTGAGTCTCAAATTTCTCGCTTCAAATCCTTAGAATCCGCCACTCTTACAATTGTAATTCTGTACCAAATATTATAAGCCGGAGTCAGATTGACGAATTGTAGCGCAGTTGATCGATTGATAGTGATTTGGGAAATAAAAAAGCTTATTAAGGGATGGCTGACTTAGTCAGAAGAGAGTTTTTTAACTTTTTTATTTAATACGCATTGTACACGATTCATAGTAAAATTTCTTACATCTGATGACCTATCGCATCAACCCTCTTTGAAGGAGGAAT
>CAZDJH010000117.1:0-9848 GCA_964505645.1 uncultured archaeon
CTTCAAGAATTTTATCATAATATTTCGGATCTGGAACAACCACAACATCCGGATAATTTTTGGCAGCCGCCCTTATCATGGTGGGGCCGCCAATGTCGATCATTTCTAAAGCATCGTGTAAAGTAGTACCCGGTTTCGAAATGGCTTCTTTAAACTGATATAAATTACAGACCACCATGTCAATCGGGGGAATATTGTATTTTTCGGCGTCTTTGACATCCTCGTCGATACCCCTCCGAAATAAAATCCCTCCCTCGACTTTCGGATGCAGTGTTTTTACCCTCCCCCCAAACATTTCCGGAGAACCGGTATAATCCGATATCTGGGTAATTTTAATGCCATTTTCTTCCAATAAGCGTCCCGTCCCGCCAGTCGATAAAATTTCGACGTTAAAATCCTCCGCTAATGCCTTCGTCAACTTCACTACGCCTCCCTTATCAAATACACTGATAAGAGCCCTTTCAATCCTCCTCATTTTTACGCGATCTCACTCGTATATGTATTAGTTCCTTTCTATTAGATAAACATCCTTCCTAAAAAAATATTCTTGATACAAACGTGCGTTATTTACAAAACTCAAATAATTTATAAGATGTAATTTAAAAAATCATAAAAAATAATTTATTAAAGGTATAACATAATTTACATTCTAATGAAACAAAAGAGACTAAAACATGTACGATGCTGTAATAATATAAGAATACAGTCCTTAGATGTAGATTTATTGATCGAATGGAAATGTATTGTTGAGGTGAGTCAAGGTGCTGTTTTAGGGTCAATTCGGCTAAGAGAGCTAAAACAGAGCGAACATAAAACCATAGAGGGGGGAAAAGAGAAAGCATGAAGCAATATGATGCCGACGTCGCTATAATAGGCGCCGGCGTGGGAGGGCTTTCATGCGGGGCGCTCTTAGCAAAACGCGGTAAAAAAGTTTTGGCGGTTGAAAAGATTCACCATATCGGAGGCACGAGTCATATATTCACAAGAAAAAGGAATGGTAAGTATTTTTATCCCATGGGGCCACTCTCCTTTAGTCATCCAGATAAAGTAAATTCTATGCTTAGTGAAATGGGAGTAAATGCCGAGATAAAATTTAAGAGAAGTCATTTCCAACTCATTACTCCAGATATCGATATAATTTATTCGCAATCGTTAAATACATTTCAAGAAGATCTGAAAACCCGCTTTCCTGAAGACAAAGAGGGGATATATAAAGTTTTCAAGATTTTAAAAAATATTATTAACGCTATTGAACGAGTAGAGGAGTGGCATCCAGAATACACTTCAAGTTCAAGCTTCAGCTCTGATAATACTTCAATACCCGAAAAATATAGAGACCAGTATAAAATTATTAAAAAATATTCAGAAATCTCATCAAAGAAGATACTAGATAAATATCTTTCCAATAATACGCTTAAGAAATTGTTAGGTTCTCAAGGTACCTATCAACCAATCATGAACATGGTTCATTTGGCATTTATGTGGAATGTTATGTCGGAAAAAGGGATATGGTATCCTTTAATTGGAATATACGGCATTAATGAGTTATTAAAGGATATTATTGTACAAAACAAAGGAGAAATCTTACTGAATACTCCTGTAAAAGAGATCCTTATTAAAAATGGAGAGGCAATCGGAATTGAAGCTGAGAATGGAAGGCGATTCAAAGCTAATTGGATTGTATCAAATGCAGATTATAAGACAACTTTTTTAAACTTAATACGGGCAGAAAACGTTCCGAATGATCATCTCCAAGTTATTCAAGAAAGCACATATACGGGCTCGGAATTCTGTGTTTATCTCGCAGCTGACAGAAATAAGGTTGATCCATCAAAATTACGGGCTCCACATGTGTTTTATCGCCAAAATACAGATCGCTCTTCTGATGGGGAAAGAAAAAGCAAGAATTTTGATAAAAAGGAAATTGAGATCTGTGTGTGGTCCGAAAAAGAACCTGATTCTGCCCCAGAGGGATTTTTATCACTTATCTTGCGGGTTAATATGGATTTCGATTTATTTAAACCTTGGCGTACTGGTATGAAGCAAAGAAAAGAGGGATATTATGAATATAAGGAAAGGTTGGCGATTCAACTTATAAAAGTCGTGGATAATATCATCCCGGGTTTCCTAAACGCTTATACAATTATTGATATCGCAACCCCCCTCACATACCTAGATTGGGGAAAGAGATTTAGAGGCTCCGTTGCGGGATGGAGTAGAGATTTAGAAAAGGTGAAGGGTTTTAAAAGCAAGATATTAGTTGAAACTCCAATTGATCGGTTATTTGTGGTAGGAATTTACTCCTTTTTAGAACCATTCTTAGGAGGTTATCCTGTATCAATGTATTCAGGCAAATTGGCCGCAGAATACATTCTTAAGTATTGAAATCCACTTCATATCTTTTCTCCCTTCATTCCTTATTTTTCATATCTCAATCTAATCTCGTCATACTTTAACTGATTTATTCATATTTCATTCTAAATCCTTCATATTATATCTCATCACCCAAGACTTTAAATATCTGCTCATGATCTAATATAATAACTAGGAAAAAAATAAATTGATAAAAAATGGAAATTAAAAAGAAACAGAAAGTAAAGGTTGAAGCTTGTAAGTGTGGCGGCGGCTGTATGTGCAAGTGCGGTGGCGGTTGCTAATTAAATTTAGAAATCAATCAATTAGCACTATTTTTTTAATATTTTCTTTTATTTTATTTTATGAGTTGCGAATTTCAGATGTATATTTTTTAATCCAATAAATTATCATATGAACCTTTATATTCTTAAGTTATCTACATTATAATATGAATCTACATCAATATTGTTCTGTTCCAACACATATCGTGCTAAGAAGGTATGATGATGTAGAGATATACGACCTAAAGCGAGATGAGTCCTATGTCGTTGATGAGGAGGCATATTCCTTATTAACATTATTAGGCGAACAGACTACTATCAAAAGTGTAATAGATCAATATGAAAAAGACAAGAAGGAAGAGGTTTCAAAAGCTATCGAACAATTTAATCAGTTAAAAATAGTGAAATATAGCGATAAAAGTATCAACGACCCCTCATCAATATCTAATACCCGTACTTCATTACCCCAGAAAAATCCCTTTAATCCCCCATATTTGAAGAATATCATGATAAACATCACGGAGCATTGTAATTTAACGTGTAAACATTGTTATATCACAGCAAAAAATCAGAAAGATATGGAACTCGGGCGTTTAATGAAATTAATTCATGAATTTTATAAAGTCCAAGGGATTCGCTTAATATTAACGGGGGGAGAACCCTTTTTATTTGATAAATTGAAAGAATTACTACAAAAATTAAAAGAGATCCCCCTACAAAAGGTAATTCTTACAAATGGGGTACTGATTTCAAAACAAGAGCAGGAAATGTTGGATTTACTTAAAGAAAACCATTTTGAGATTTTTGTAAGTCTTGATGGATTAGAAGAGGCGCACAATGAATTCCGAGATGCGAACTGTTTTAAGGAAGTAATAAAAGGAATTAGGCGCTTAATCAAAAATAAAATAAGCGTCTCCATTAATACAATGGTCCACAAGAAAAATTTTAATGAATTTGAGGAATTATCTCAATTATTAAAATATCTCAAGAAAATTAAAAACTGGGCGATAGACATTCCCACTTTCGATGAATCTACACCTCAAAATATTCGTGATATTTATGAGATTTCGCAAGAAAAAGGTGGTTATATTTTAAGAAAATACGGGTGGGGGGTAATGTCAGAATCAAGTCCCAGCGCGGGATCAATCGATTATGCTTGTGGACCTAATTTAATGGCTGTTGATGTCGTTGGAACGGTTACAAAATGTGGATTCTTCAGCGGTCTGAGCCCCGGTAATGTGTTTGATATAGGATTAAAAGAAAGCTGGGAATTCATCCAACAAAAAGCGAATTGGGACATAAATGAATTAGCTTGTTCGGAGTTAGGATGTGAGTTTCTGAAAGAATGTCGCGGAGGATGTCGATTTAGATCTTCTAAGTATTCTAACGATATACGGGGAATAGACCCTTATAAATGCTATCAATATGGAAAGAAAGTAAATATAAGTAAAGTCAGTTAAATATAAGCAAATACTAATACCAAAATAGATTAGAGATGAAAATAAAATGCCCAAAAAGCATAAAATTCTAAGAACAGAGAAGGATATAACGCCATTAAACCGTAAAATTATCAACGCTGTTTGTCATAAGTGTAATTTCTACGCTGAAGATCAAGAATATTGGGAAAGCGAATATGAATGTGGCGCGTATAAATTAATAAGGCAAATGATAAAGGATGGCGTCACCAGCATAGATAAAATAGAAGCCCTTTTCAAGAAGATTGATTTAAATCCCACAAGGGAGCTTAAATAATTTTTTTTTATCCTTTATTACTTTAGAATTTTCCGAGAAGGTCATGGGGATGTTGTTCTTGCTGTCCAACCGCACTAACTATTCCCACGTCCACTTTTTTCATCTCATCGATATTGCTTGCTCCTGCGTAAATCATTCCATTTGAGAGACCGTCTGTTAAGGTATCTATTACGCCAGATAGTGAGCCAACATAAGGAACGTAATCGCTAACACCTTCAGGAAGTGTCTTTGCGCTCTCTACATATCTATCTTGAATATAATTTGATTTTCGGGCTTCCTTAGATCCCATACCCCGATATATTTTTACCTTTCTTCCTTGTATGGTGTCAATGTATCCTGGGCTTTCCGTACAACCAGCGAAAAAATGGCCGCTCATACACATATCCGCTCCCACAGCAAACGATTTGGGTAAATCACCGGGATTTTTAAATCCACCGTCGGCGATCAATCCAATATCTGGATTGTAATCGTGTATGGCATCTGCTACATGAGCAGTTGCAAATAGAGTTGGGGCTCCAACACCCGTTTGGATTGAAGTACTACAAATCGAACCAGAACCCATTCCAACTTTAATTCCCAAAAATCTATCTTCTGGAAAGTCTCCTCTCGTAAGAAGATATTCAGCCGCTTTATAAGTTCCAATATTTCCTAAAACAAAATCGGAGTCAAGAAATTCCATCAATTTTTTTGTTTCTTCAATATCTTTTTTCTTAAAAAAATCTGCCACATCTATAAAGAAAATATCAACAAATTCATCAATTTTCTTTAACATTTCTTGACCATGGCTTGATTCAGGAAGCTTCGCACTAACACCAAGGCCACATAATAATCTCCCCTCTTCATCGATTGATGCGTGAGGAAACTCGGGCTTTAGATCTTTCTTTGTAATCAACCCCCTTAAGTATCCATCCTCTATAATGGGTAACTTTTCTATACGGTTTTTATATAAGACATCTAATGCCTCTTGTCGGGAAGCCTCTGGTTCAATGTAGATTAGATCCTTGGTCATGTAATCTTTTACCTTTCCTTCTCTGAACTCTCGTTCCGTATATGGAATATCTCTTTTAGTAAAAATACCGCATACTTTATTTTCCGAATTAACTACTACAAGCCCGCTGATTCCCGCCTCGTTCATAATATTTTTTGCCCTTTTTACAGTCGCATTCACATTAATTGTGGCTACATCTCGAATAATAAAGGAGCGCGCTCTTTTTACACTTTTACACATTTCCAATTGCTTTTCATAGGAGCAGTTTCTATGCAATACACCTAATCCTCCTAATAGCGCCATTTGAATCGCCATTTTCTCTTCTGTAACAGTATCCATTGCGGCCGTCATAATAGGAATTTTAAAATTATATTTACCTAACTTTCCAGAGATATCGACATTATATGTCTCTGTATACCCTGGTAAGATTAAAAGATCATTGAATGTTGCAATTAAATCTTGATAATGGACTTTATTCCGAAAGAAATCTGACATATTATCTAACTCCACCTTTACTTGGTATTAAAATATAAAATTAAAAGAATTACATATCTTTTAATAAGATAACTATTTAATAAAATGACTATTCATTTTAAATAAAGTTTACTATTTCTCTCCAATAAAGAAGCGCTGATTTAATTTTGCCTATAATGTCTGCTGAGTTTCTAAAAAAAGTAGTATGTAACTATTATCACATTCTAATAAGATTCTTTCTCGGCATATTTCTAAGTGTAGAGTCTTTAATCATATTATCTAACGTAGTCAAAAAATCTTCACGGTCCTTTTTAATATTATCCGTTTCTATGTTACAATAGTTTGATACGTGATCATTATATACTTCAGAATCAACATTATCACCGAGACGGGCAATGATATCTCGTTCTTCCTTTACATTTTCAAGGGGGCTCAATAATTCAAACTTACCATCCTGAACCCATTCCCATAAGGGGGTACCAGGTATAACGTGAAGGGTTCTAAATCGAAAAATCGTCGGGTTTATTTCTGTTAATACACGAGCAGTGCCTTTTACATGTTCTTCGGAATATTTTTTACCTCCTAATCCAAGGATGATATATAATGATAATTTAATGCCCGCGTTCAATATACGCCTTCCAGCAGTGATCATGGATTTCGCATTCGTTCCTTTTCTCATAATACGGAGAATCTTACTTGAGCCCGACTCTAAACCCATATAGACAATATCTAAGCCCGCATTTGATAATCGCTTTAGTTCCTCGTCAGACTTTCGCAATATATCTAAAGCCTTCGCATAACAACTGATTCTCTGGGGTCTTAATTTCTCTTTTGTATATTTAATAATTTCAGAAAAATAATCTGTACCGGTAGATGTCGGATTTCCTCCAGCAAGAAATACAGGGAAGCCTTTATAGTTCTTTGCGAAGTAATAATCCACCTCTTTCTTTACGTCCTCTAAATCCCTCACAGCATATTCTTGAATCCCTCCATACACACCGCTGTTATAAGTTCCACAAAATTTACAGCCCCCTGTCTTGGTGTTCCAACTACATCCGCCCGTGACAGCTATTAAAACTGAATAAGCTTCTACTGGGGGTCTTATAACGATGTTATCTGGCGGTAATTTATTAACCATTGTTAAAACCTCTTATTTAAGCATCAATTCTTCCCTTTAGATTTTAAAGTGAATGAAAACTTATAGTTTTAACTCTTATGATTAATAATTAAATGTAGGCGATTTCATAACCTTGATATTTCCTTACCTTATAATATATAAGTAAATGAGATTTAATAGAATATCAAGAATGAAGAATAAATATCTCTAATGGGTCATTCAATGAAATTGAATGAAAATATATAAATAGATTGTTTTTTATTTCGTTAAACTCTATTTTTTGTTAATCTTATATGTATTCATTTTGCTTATCTCGGTGATACTCTGAATATTAGGCGATTTCAGATATTTTTTTAATAATAGAGTATTATTTAAAATGTCTTAGCAAATCTATTTCAAAATGGGATAGCAAATAACAACCTGAAAATCAATATGATAACACCTCAAAAGCAAATATTGGATAGTTTTAAGATATGTCTAATAGGCGCAGGAGGGACAGGAAAAACTTCTTTATTAAATAGGTATTGTTATAATAGTTTTTCGGAAAATAGTAAACTTACCGTTGGCACTAATTTTAGTACGGCTTATATAAACATTAAATTCAGGAATTCACATTCAGAGTATTCTAATAAGTACATTGTTGATTCCATATTTGATTGCGGGGGACAAACACGTTTCAAATCTTTAATCCCTAAAATGCTCCAGGGAACTGATGGAGTATTTTTAGTGTTTGATTTGGTTTCATATAGTTCCTTTAACCAGTTAAATGAATGGTTTGATATATTGAAGAAGAACGTGAGAGAAGATATCCCAATTCTATTAATAGGAACAAAAAGCGATTTACTTAACACTCCTTCTTCGTGTTCGGAGGCAGTACGGGATGATCTAATTGAGATGTTTGTTAAAGAGTATGGTTTAGATGGATTTTATAGAACATCAGCCCTTGAGAATTATAACGTCTTAAAAGTGTTTAATGAACTCAATCAATTAATGCTAAATTATCATAATTACAACGCTGTTATTCTATAAAAACAAACTTGTATCTTCTATTCATTCACTCTACTCTATTTACCGTATAATCCGCAAACTTAATAAAAAAATCTTTCTGATCTTTATTAAGATCGGGGTATATTTCGTCTAATATTTGTTTTCCTTGCATTTTTAAATTAAGGGCAAATTGCTTTGCGATTCGTAGGGAATTAGTTTCATTAAATAAATCATAAACGGTCTCAATATCGTTTTTCGATATACTTTCCTTTTTATAAACCTTATTTAAAATATTTGCTTGATTTTCGTCAATACTATTTAGAGCTAGAAGATAAGGAAATTTATTTTTATTTTTGGATTCAATATCTTGTTTAACATCAATAATATCGTCAGTTATGGCATAAGCTTGACCTATTTTCAGCATTGCTTCAGACAATGGTTGGATTTGATAGTGGAGATTTCCTTTCGCTAAAATGGCACCGATCTTGGTTGCTTTTTCAAAAACACTTGCCCTAACCAACTCGGCGATATTTAAGTATTGTTCAATTGACATTATTATGCTATGCGAATTTAAATATTCTTCGATTATTTGCCCCTTTAATAAATTATTCATTGCCGCGGTATATTCTTCTATTGCCATTAATTTCAACTTTTCGGGAAAATTCGAGTTTTTAATAATATCAACACCCAAAATATAACTATAGGGGCCTCCTAAAAGCCCTATATTTTTTCCATATAACTCTGCCTGCTTGTCATTCGTATCTTCCTTTTCTAAATTTAGAATATTTTTAATTTCTTCTTTAAGTTGATAATGAAAACTTAAAGCATCACGACGCATCCTGTCATCATCTATCAAATCATCTTGTATTAGATGGCCATTATGCAATAATTCCATTGAAAGGGATACTTTTCTGATATTGGTTCGCTGATCTTGTAAATATATCGGATTAATAATTCCATTGAAAGCGGTAATTACTAATGCAGAATGGAGACGTTTAGCATTTTCATTGGTGACAAATCTTTTAAATTCATCAATGAAATCTTTAAATAACAAAGTTCCTTCATCATGGCTTAATTGATCGAAGTAATTTTCTATTTCTCGATCAACTGCCTTCTTCTCTGAGAGCAAAAAGTCTTTAATCATATAGATACCTTATTTTTTTCTATCTTAGGTTAAAAATACTATATTAAAGATAAATTTTTAATCATTATTTAAATTTTTAACCATTAACAAATTAAAATAGGTTTAAAAAGAAATGTTAATTGCAGTGATTAGCGATACGCACGACCATATGAATAACATCTCAAAAGCTGTTTCAAGAATGAACGAGAGAAATGTCGATGCTTTAATTCACTTGGGAGATTATATCTCTCCTTTTACTTTTCGGGTATTTGATAGTTTAAAAGAGAATATTAAAGAGCGCTTTTTAGGAGTATACGGTAATAACGATGGAGATCGCGTTTTTTTGAAGGAGAATCTGGGTCAAATCTGCGACCTTGTTGGAGTTGAATTAATTTCGACTATGGATGGTAAACATATCATTGGAAGGCATATACTGGGTGAGGAAATCGTTGAGGCAATAGTAAAATCCGGAAAATTCGATATTGTATTATTTGGACACACCCATTCAGTGTTAAATAAGAAGTACGATAATGGTGTGTTGGTGGTGAATCCTGGCGAGGCATGTGGCTATCTTAGTGGGAAAGCAACTTTTGCTATTGTCGATACTGACAAAATGAGCGCAGAAATCGTTGAAATTTAAAACCATTACAATTTACTTTTTCTATTTTATTTTTCGCCTCGGCTCATAGGCTGTAACCTCAAGTGAAAAGATTTTTAGTTGAAGTCTCCCCGCCCTAAAGGACGGGGATTCCTACGAGTCCGCTAAGCGTT
>CAZDJH010000118.1:0-9776 GCA_964505645.1 uncultured archaeon
GATAATTAAAGTGAACACTAATATCAATATAAACGCCATAGATATGCCGAATATCGCGGTCCAATAAATTGCTCTGAAATAGTTCCAAATTGTCCATTTATTTTTTTTAATCGATTCCCAAATTTCTTTTCCTTCCATTTATTTCCCCCCTATCTAAAAAATGAAATGATAGATATATAACGAGAATGGTAAAATCACCATTATTCCAGCTGCTATCATTATTATAACCTCAATAATGAATTGGCGAATATTATATTCTTGTTCGGTTGCTTCTTCGATACTATTATCCTCTTGTTCCCCTCTTTTCTCTGCCAATTTAACCACCTCTTGCATTTGCATATGTTATTAACCCCGCAACATCGATCTCCGCCATTCTTATTTCGGACTTCGAGAAAAAGCCAAGACCCACGATCCACGGGAAGTCGTGCTCAATGGGATTCGTGTAATAAGAGACATACACTTTTCCATTCACAACTGTGGCACCTGTATATGCGGTATCGCCATTACTCGGAAGATCAAATAAATGGATGAGCTTGTTGTATTTTACCTCGTAAATTGCCGTCCGCTTTCTCCCGAGATGATTGCCTACTAATCCCGGACCCAAATGATTTCTCCCCGCGGCAAACATCCTGCCGTCTACGGTGAATAGGCGGGCTCCGTCCAAACGTGTTTGGAAATCAGGAAAGATAGACCAGTTTTGGAAATTATTAAATGATCGGGCAATAATCGTGCCCGCATGGGGGGTACCAAAGAGGTATCCCTCCCAGCTACTCATCGTTTCTACCCTTATGGTTGAGAGTAATTCCCCGTTTGGGAGAAATTCTAAAGTGGCTTCCGAGTTCGGGTACCCATCATACACAACGGAAACTTCTGTCCAATTGACTCCATCAGTCGTTTTAAGCAAAATATCTTGTTTTGCATCCTTTTCTTCCACATTAGTAGCCTCTTTTGTTCCTGAAGCGAGCACATACCACGTAATATTATCTTTAGTAATTGGCCGACCCCTGCCGAAACACCAATTATCTTCGAGGTCCCAAGTTCCATCGGGTAATGACACATTCAACCATATCTTTTTTGGGGTAGACCAATTATCTACTCCATTGGGCGATGTGGTATAATAGGTAAACTTTGGTTCGGGATCGAACTCGTCGAAATTCGGCAGAAAGTAAAGGAAAAATGTGCCATTCATAACCGTAAGGAGTGGATCTCTCACATCGGTATTTAGGATGGTGACCCTATGAACCGTCTCCCAATGACTTGTTGTTGGATTTGATGCTCGGGCCACCACGAGTTCTCCGTTTGTATCTTGGAGATGCCATTTACTATTTTGATAAACCATCCAGAAATGGTTATCATAATAGATTAGTTCCGTGTTCGACTTATGGTGCTTTGCCAATTTATTTCCCGAAGGGATAGCAGACCACGTACTTAATTGAAGATAAGATGGATACTGATAATCGGGGGATGGGCGGATATAGTAATAGGAGAGCATCACGCCCAGCAAGGAAGATAATGATAGAACCAAAGCAAAAATGAAAACCCCGAAGTCTCGAAGGTAGCGCTTAATGTGGCCCTTAGTGGTCGTAGGCGGCTTCATAGTAAAGACATATCCGCGGAGGTACTGAAAAATGATTATAAATATCGAACAGAAAATCATAGCCGCGAAAATTATCGCGTTTATCAAACAGAGATTAATCGGCCCAGAACTGAATATCTCGAAGTAATTGAGCATCCCCGTTATCAAAATGAGGATAGTAGCGAGAAATATCAACACAACTGAGATTTTAACTTCAACTTTTTGTAAGAAAGATCGCATTTCTTTGATCATTTGTTTTTTTAAATATATTCTAAAAAACAGATTATTATATTATATTTTAAAAATCAAAATTCTATATAAATATTTTGGAGATGAATTGATTAAACTCTTTTTGGTGTAATGGTTTTAGGATTAAATGATTTATACAATCACTTCGAAAAAAGGTTGCTTATTTCCCCATTTTCATTTATTTTTTACGAGATAAGTTTATTTCTGAACTATAAAAGTATAATGAGATTGTAAAGTGGTAATTTCTTTTACTCGATCCATACTCAAACGCCAACCATAAAAGTTAACGGTGATGTTATCCCGAGTAATATCCGCTACCACAAAACCCGACTTTTCATAACTCGGAAGCTCTTCATCGACTTCGAGATCGATGGGGGGCATTGCCTCTATCCCGCGAAGTCCCCCCGATGGATAACTTCCCCCGTTCGCCCCTAAAGAGCCAACCAAGACCGATGGAATGGGATCAGTAGTAAAATTCAAATTCCCACTTTGCTCAATGTAGCCTGCCGCTTGGGTATGCATATCGCCGCAGAGGAATAAGTCGGTGGAATTTTCCATATTAAATGATGCATTGAGAATTCGATTATGCTGTTTAAACCAACCTTCTTGCCACGCATATTTATCTTCATTTTTTGTGAGTGTTGAGACACCATTAATTTTTGTTTTTACATCTGGATACCACGAAAGCCACTTTCCCGCACTCCAGCCGTAGCTAATCGGAGAAATGTGGACTTTATAATCCGTATCTTCTGCCTCCATGCGATCGATTAGCCAATCTTCCGCGGATTGAGGGATAAACGAGGCGTTCTCCTCCGCAACGCCCATATAATCTCCAGTCACATATCGCCGCACGTCATACAAGAGCCCTTCCACCAGACCTCCATAGCGCAGGGTGCCGAAACATTCGGAGGTATTAGTCGCCCTGCCTGCGAGGTTAGTATCAGGGAGAGTTAATGGCCTGTTCGCATCGGGCAAAAATTCCGGTATATACATTTTCTGGGCAGCTCTCCCCAGTTCCATCATGAAGTCGTTGGGAGGAAAAGATATACCCTTTTCTACGATTGGATTCGCCCATACAAAGAGCAATGAGAAGTCAAAAGAGTCCTTTTCGTTCGCCTCGTCGTTGGCAAAATAGTCGTGATCGTCCAATATAAAGTAGGTAGGCGTTGATTTAAGTGCAGTCCCGTAAAGGTACGAAATTTGGCAATCAACGGCGTTTTTTAGCGTGATCTCGTTCTGGGTTCCAAATACATCCAATGAAGGTACAAACCTCCCATTGAATTGTACTGCCCGCCGGGATTGACCCAAGATTTGGGGGCCCTTTCCGTATTGAATATCGTAATAGATTTGATCTCCCGTCCCAATCACGATATCGGGGTTGAAATCCATTGCACGATTGACTATTTTTTGTCGCACTGACAAGGGCAATTGACCCATCTCATACCAACTTCTGCAGGCATCGTGGCCACCCGAACCTGTGAAGACCACCATGCGCAAGCGGTCGGGGTTTGAATCGGGGGCGGGAAATGTTTTGAGAGGCCATTCGTCGCATAATAAAGCATCGCTTCCGTCTTTAAGGGAGAGTTGATATGTGGTGTTCGCCGAAAGCCCTTGCGCATCAAAGCGCCAAAAATACCCCAGCGTATCCATCATTTCTCCGTTTATAATCATGCCGTTTACGTCCAATTTTGGATTGGAAACAGGGACATCAAAAGAGGTTTTTATTAAAAACCTGTTGTCGTTTACGGTGGGAAGAATATGAGTCACAACGCCGTGATCCCAACTTGCGTCCGGATGGTTTGAAGATAAGTTTATGGGGATATAGGGGATAAAGAAATAAAAGGATATTAATGAGATCAGTATGGAAAAACCGTATATCCTCGCCAAGTTTTTATATTTCTGCTTTAGGAAAAAGGAGCTTATGAATAGGACCGGAACCGATAATTCCAGTGCGATTATGATAATGATGATAACGGTAAACTGCTCAAAAATCTTCGCAATATCGGGATCGGTAAGGATATAATAGGTTAACGCACCTCCTAATCCCCCAATTACTATAAAGAGTACAATGACGAGGGCTATCAATTTCTGCTTCCTTGAGAGATGTACTCGTCTCTTGATGTGTAATCGATGTAAAATCCCCCGTTTCTCGCCTTTTGAACGAATGCGCCTTAAGTGCAGATAATATTCATCTATATAGAGATAGAACGGTAATAATATTAAAATCAAAATGCTTAGGAGGATTGAGAAGTAGGTGGGGACTGTGACATCGCTCACCGTATATTTCATAATGTAAGGATAGGTTAAAATCAAACTAACTGATAAGAATGTTCCAATTAGAGCTGAAATGATAAGAATTTTTTGAGCTTCTTGCTTATTCATTTTTAATTCCGATTTTAATTTCTACTTAAATGATAAATAACAATTAGAAATATTGTATTTAAATTCATTGGTAGGTTAACTATTATGTATGAAAACAGAAGTGAATTATTCGAAGTGAATAATTCGAAGTGAATAATACCCCAATAATAATTAATAATTTATAGATAATATTAGATTTGGAAAGATTAGGAAATTAACTGGATACTCGTTGGAAATAGGGCCACCTTTGGGTTTTCTGGGGTGTATTTGGACATTCCCTTTATCATCTCGGAGTAGGTACGGAAAAGCAGCATCTCTTCAGACCAAAAGTGGTCAATATCGGTCCTGGTGAGGTTCGGGGAGTAGATGGCGAACGTTTTTTCCTCGAAAAATTCAAATAAAAGTTCGACAGTTTCTTTCCATTCCTCGTGTAATTTTCCCCCCGTTTCAGAGAAAAGAGAATGATACCCCCTTCCTTCTAAGGATGCCGTAAGAAATACTACAACTGCATCTTCCTTCAGATTATTTTCTACCTGCATAAATAAATTATTTCCCTTACTTGATTGGGTTAGTTCTGTGTCCTCGGGAAATAAATTAAACATTCCTACATCGAATTTATCATCTTCTTCTTTAATCGTTGGAATCTCTGTATGATACACTTCCTTTCCCAATTCAATGGCTTTCCGGTGGGCACCAATAAAATGACCCGCAAACAGCCCCGCAATCCCTCTGGTTTTTGTGGCAATAATATTAACGCTAAAATCTAATCCAACCCGTTCGCAAACCTCTTCGATATCCTTTCGTAAATCGGTAATGAAACCGACACCCACCCCCTTTCCCTTTAGTGCGGCTGCGTGATTAGAGGCAAGAGTATCAATCCCGCAAATACCCGGGAGGATTATTTTTGCCCCGCCCCCAAAACCTGCTAAAGGGTGAGGAACGACCGTACTAATTGAGATTTTAAAGTCTGCTTCATAATATGTCTTGTTCAAGAAAATCGGGGTTCCCCTCTTTGATTCCCCTAATTCCACTAAATTCTCATATGGATGATGATTCTCTATGTTCACACGTTTAACTATACTGAGACCCAACTTCTTTTCATAATCAATCTGATTCATAGGTCGATGTGAGCCAACAGCCAAGATAATGGTGATATCTTCATCATTTAATCCTCCCGCATTTAATTCATCTAACATAATCCTTAAGATTGGTTCGCACTTTGTAGGACGCGAAATGTCTTCAACAATTATCACGGCATTCTGTTTGTCTTTTGCCATCGTGCTCAAACGCTCTGTTCCGATGGGAGCCTTGATCTTCTGTTCGATACTTATCTTATCCTTAATAGCCTCTGCTCCCTTCATATCAAACAACTCGACGTCCCAAGACGAGGGGAACTTTAATGTATGGGTTTCGGGCTCACTGTACCACGCCCCCCACGGGATTTCATACTCCATTTTAATGCTCCCTTTTATATAATCTATTTTTAAGAGTAATCTTGTATTAATTATTGTATATCTATTTATTTTTAAATACTTTTTGAAATATTTACTTTTTGGATTAAACTGATTATATAATTTCGATTAAATATTGGTTTTTAATTAAGAATATACCATTAAATTTTGAGCAAAACATTATAAATGTTATATATTTTCGTTATTTCATAAAGAATATATTAGGTATAGTGTAAATCATAGTAGAAAAAGGTAATTATATAATATCTTTTTCTTCAATTGAGTGTCCTTACCATATAGAAATATATTTATATGATTAATCATCCTAAAATGTATTATTAACTAAAAAATAATCATTAGATATAAAAAAAAAAGATGAAATTATTCATGAAAAAAACAATAACTTCAAGAAAGTTTTTCATATTGGCATTCCTCGCCTTGCTGGGAATTTCTTTTGCGCCTTCAGTATTTTTAATCTCCCCGAAGGTTTCAGGTAAAGATGTGTTAGCAATTAACACAGCATCAAATATTGCATTTAAACATCACATGCCATTTGAATTCAAGTCTAAATGATCACTAGTCTATTTTAATAATATTGGTCTGGAATTATTCAATTATGTGAAATTTCCATTTGAATTCACTAATAATTTTTAGTCAACTCCTTAGAAAACTTTCTTAATAGTGTTCAATTTTAGAAATATGCAGTAATCACTAAAAAAAGTGAAAAAAGAGGTAAAAAGAAATGAGTAAGGGGTATTTTGGAAAAGTATTGTGGGTTGATCTTTCAAATGAAACATTCCAAGAAGAGAAAATAACAGATAGGATATATAGGCAATATTTAGGGGGGTATGGATTAGCTTGCCGACTTATTTATGAAAATATGCCCCCTAAAACAGACCCCTTATCTGCCGAATCAATTTTAGGATTTTTTCCGGGTTTACTTACCGGCACGATGGCCCCTTTATCGGGAAGGTATATGGTGGCGGGGAAGTCCCCCTTAACGGGAACATGGGGAGATGCCAATAGCGGGGGGACTTTCGGGCCCGAAATTAAGCGTTGCGGCTACGATGCAATCTTAATAAAAGGGAGCGCCGAAAAACCTAAATATATAGCAATTACTCCAGAGCAACAAGATATATTGGATGCCTCCGAGATTTGGGGGTTAGATATCATTGAGGCAGAGAACAAGTTAAAAAAACTTCATGGAAAATTCATTAAAACCGCCGGGATAGGTCAAGCAGGTGAGAATGTGTCCTTAATCTCGGGAATTGCCAACGATAGGGGTCGTATAGCCGCTCGTTCTGGTCTGGGGGCAATAATGGGTTCAAAAAACCTAAAAATGCTTGTTTTAAAGGGGAAACACCGTATTCAACTTCACGATAAGAAAAATTTTATTGAACTGGTGAAGAATTATAATAGTGAAACAAAAACAGGAAGGCCTGGATGGTTTTGGAAAAAGATCATAAAAACCATCCCAAACATGGCAAAAGTGATGAGAAAAGTTAATATTGGCATGGAAGGGCCCGCAGGTATCATAAGAAAAATATATCACAATGTAGGCACATGCCTCGCGAACACATTATCAGCGGAAACGGGAGACTCCCCCGTAAAGAACTGGGGTGGAATTGGGATGTATGACTTTCCCCTTGAAATGTCCAGAGATATATCCTCAAATAGGATTCTTGAATATAAAATTCGAGATTATGGCTGCTATAGTTGTCCTATTCAATGTGGGGGAATATTAAAGGTACCCGAGATAGGACTTGAAGAAACACATCAACCAGAATACGAAACATGTTCTGCTTTTGGCTCAATGCTATTAAATAACGACCTAATGTCGCTTTTCAAAATAAATGAGCTCTGTAATCGAGCATCTATAGATACCATATCAACGGGCGCAACTGTCGCGTTTGCTATTGAATGTTTTGAAAACGGATTGCTAACAAAAGCCGAGACAGACGGCTTAGAGTTAAATTGGGGGAATTCGGATACCATTATTGATCTAGTAAAAAAAATTATTCATCGGGAAGGTATTGGAGACCTTTTAGCGGATGGAGCGAAGGTCGCCGCAGAAAAAATAGGTAAGGGGAGCGAGAAATATGCCATGACCTCTTTAGGACAAGAAATCGCAATGCATAACCCTCGGAAATTCCCCTCCCTTGCTTTTTCCTATGCCTATGATCCCACACCAGGAAGACATACCACGGCCAGTATAGATTTTATCGAGATAGGAGATCTTGAGACCTACCTTAAGGGGTTTGAATTTCCCGAGCATTGGAAAAAAGACGAGCATAAAAAGGTTAAAGCTCAAGTGCTAGCCACCGGTGTCCATCAAGTGGTAAGCTGTGCGGGCCTCTGTATGTTTACAACGCTTTTTGGGACATATCCGTTAATAGAACTTATAAATGCATTAACAGGATGGGAAGTAGATTTGGACGCGTTAATTACTACAGGATTGCGGATTCAAAATCTAAGGCAAGCATTTACGCTTAGAGAGGGAATTAATTTGGTAGAGAATGAATTACCTGGAAGGGTCATCGGAGATCCCCCTGACGAAAGGGGTCCACTAGAAGGGGAAACTACGGAATATAAAAACTTTTATAACCTTTATTGTAAAGAAATGGGATGGAATCCAGATAATGGATACCCCTTAAAAGAAACCTTAAAAAAATTTGAAATAGAATTTGTCATCAATGATTTGTATTAACTCCAATTACAAGTACGGAACTAAGAGAAAAGAGAAAACTTAAGTACCAGTAAAAATGTTTAAATATTGTTAAAGTTTATTTAATTAAAAAAGAGGGATAATATAAAGATGCCGGATTTAAAAAGTATTGAAGATTGCTTAAAAGAGATAGAACGCCGATATAACGAAAACGAACAAGCAAGGGATAAGTTAAAGTCTTTTGACGACACAATTCAGTTTAAATTCCTTGATACGGGAAGAACCGCGCTATTATTAATAAATAAAGATCAAGGGATCGAAACGCAAGATAATATGGGGGATGAAGAAGCCCCAGTAAAGCTTAATTTTAGTGAGGCGCAAGTCTTGATGGATCTGCTCAATGGTGAAATCGGGGGAGTTAAGGCTTATAGTTCTGGTCAAATTGAGGTGGCGGAGGGATCCATTCGAAAGCTAATTAAATTAAGGAAATTAATGTTTTAATCAATAAATCTTTTTATTTTTTAATTTACCATTTCAATATCGGGATCTATAATATCTGACTATTCTGACAAATGAAGAATCTGAGAAAGCATGGTGATCCCCCTTATAAAATAGCGGTGATCCATGGGGGACCAGGGGCTTGTGGCGAAATGAGAACTGTGGCAGAATCCATCTCATCGAATTATGGTATTTTAGAGCCTCTACAATGTGCTTCATCCTTACAAGGACAGATTGATGAATTAAAGAGAGTGCTCTTGAAATCGGGAACATCCCCCTTTATTTTAATTGGATTTTCTTGGGGTGCGTGGTTAAGTCTTCTCACAGCAGTCCAATATCCTTCAATAATTCAAAAAGTAATAATTATCAGTTGTGGCCCTTTTAAGGGGGATGCTGCGCAAGAAATAAATAAAACAAGATTTTCACGGCTAAACAATATACAACAAGGAGAATTTCAATCACTTCTCAGCAGTCTCGCAAATTCGACTAAGAACAGTTCTAAAACATATCTTAGTAAAATTAAGAAATATTTCAATATAACAGATCAATACGATCCAATAAACAAATTAAATGATAAATTTGACTTCAAAAAGGATATATTTCAAAAAGTATGGAGAGAGGCTGACAATCTGAGAAATAGCGGAGAACTTCTTCGGTTAATGGAAAATATTAGATGTCCTGTGGTGGGAATTCACGGTTCCTATGATCCTCATCCCTCAAGAGGAGTAAAACAGCCCTTATTGCTAAAATTAAATGATTTTCGCTTTATAGAACTTGAAAAATGCGGACATAAACCTTGGATCGAAAAAGAAGCGAAAAACAAATTTTATAAGGTTCTTAATAAAGAATTACAATAGATATTTGACCTGTATTGCGATTTTTTCTTTTTTAATAATTAGAAAACTTATATAGAGGTATTATTTATTATTGAATAGGGAATTTGATTATTAAAAGATCGAAAATTTCGAACCCAATA
>CAZDJH010000119.1:0-9773 GCA_964505645.1 uncultured archaeon
CTAATAAAAAAATAAAAATAAATAAGTCCATTGTTTTGTTTTAATAGAATGAAAGTTTGATTGGTGAATCAAAAGATGAAACAGTCCTTAGAAATTGGGATACTTCGCAAGAAAATTTGGAAAATAATCAACTTGATACAAGCAAACCAACTGTTTGTCCATTCCAAAATCTTAGAAGTAAAGTATCTTAATGAAGGAGGAAAATTAGAAACCAGAAAACTTCCAGAGATCCTTTCATTATGTATATTGAATGCGCTTGTTCCTAATTCCGCAATGTTATTAATTGGTGGGCATGGCGGAGGAAAAACCACCTTGGTTAAATTACTCGGAAGGATGTTTACTTCAAAATCGCTTGAAGAAATTGAGAATAATATAATTAGAGGCCATCCACAACTTACAGAAGAAAAGCTTGTAGGGACTCTGAAGTTAGGAAAATTAATGCATGAAGGAGTCGAAGAAGTCGTATGGAAAAAATTTGTGACCAGTTTCTGGAAGATTATTGATGAAGTGAATAGGTTAACACCTTATGCCCAAGATATTCTATTATCTCTTCTAGCTGAGGGAACAGTAAAATATTATGACTCTATAAACACCATCGATAAATTTTGTTTATTTGCTACAATAAATCCGCAAGACGTGGGCACCTTTGAACTTTCTAATCCATTTTTGGATCGGTTTGGGATTTCTGTCCCGATTTCAATGCCCGCAAGCCGAGACCTCCAGTTGATTTTAGCAGGAAAAGACGAGAAATATTCTGGTTATGATGAGCTCATTCAAGTGCCCCAAATCTTAACGATTGATGAATTGATGGAGATTTGGTATTTAGTCAATAAAATACAGATTACAACGGAAGCAAATAACTATATCCATGCAATAATTAGAGAATTCACCCTATGTAATAGGATTGATAAGGGAAATACCGAGGATTTAAAGCCTTCATCGGGTTTATGCTCTGGTTGCCATTTTAACACAAATCAGAATGTATGTAATAAGATTGACTCCATTTTAAGTGTGCGGGTAGCCAAAGACATTCTTAGATATGCAAAAGCGGTCGCATGGCTATTAGGGATTGATGAGATCGATGTGAACATTATAAATACTATTGCGCCCTATGTTATTGCCCATCGAGTTGAATATGTCCAGCGGGAATTGGAAAAAGCGCCATATTGGGGAGATAAGTATGATTTTACAAAGAATATTTTATCTTTAGTACAAAATCGGTTTAAAAAGCGCGAAATTTGTTATCAAATCGTTCAAAAATATAGAAACGGCGAACAAGAAAAAGGAGATTTATCTCAATTGAAAAATTTCAAGAAGAATGATTTAATTGTAAAACATGATTTATATCCATTCATTCAAGATATAAAACTTAAAAAATATGCGAGTTTGGCTCAGGAAATTCAAGATGCATCGAAAAAAGGCGAAATTGAGACCTTGGCTGAAATTCGAGATACCCTATTAGAAAATTTGGACTTTCCCAATCGTGCGGATTTAATTAATTGGTGCAACCGGGAATTATATCGACAAACGGTAACCGATTATGTATTTGAATATTATTATTGGAAAGAAGTTTGGGCAGATATTGCCTCTGAGTTCCCCAATTTAGACGGGGTGCTTAAGCAAGCATTCAGCAAGCGGCAGACCAAGCAAATTCGGTCGGAGGATTTAATCTTGGAAATCAATGTTACAGGTACAAAGGAAAATAGTATTGTGAATATTCAGATTTCAGGTGGCACAGATGCGTTAAAACTGAGAGAGATTTTAGATAATTCGGATTACTTAGAAAAAGATCAAGAAGAATAAACTTTCTTTTACATTTTTTGATAAGATATTAAGAAAAAACTACTACACAACTTTATAAAAAATTAACAATTATTTCTTTTTAAAATGAGTAAAAACCAAAACGTTTTATTCCTTATTACGGACCAGCAAAGAGCAGATCATCTGGGGTGCGCAGGAAATCAAGACCTAAAGACCCCAAATTTAGATGAGCTTGCAAAAGAGGGGGTGCGCTTTACAAACGCGTATTGTGCAAATCCTATGTGTATGCCTAATAGAGCAACGATTTTTACGGGGAAATATCCTAGTCTCCATGGGGTGAGGTGTAATGGAATCAATCTTGATAAGTCAATCCCCACCATCACACAGACTCTCTTAGATAATAATTATCAGACCTATTCTATTGGGAAAATACATTTAAATTTTTTAGGCAACGCTTATAGCCGCAAGTCCCATTCCGAAGAGGCGTTAATACCCTCGATTTATACTCCGAGTAAAAAAAAAACTCCTCATCCCCGTCCCTACTATGGCCTTGATGAAGTAGATATGGTTATCGGGCATGGCGATGCCGTCGGCGGGGATTATTTAGACTGGGTAGAGGAAAGAGCTCCAGAATATCATGAACAAATCAAGAAAAGAGCCCCCAAGCTGTTTGATAAAATTATGGATGACTCTCCTATTCCCGAAGATATCTATCATACCTCCTACATCACGGAAAAAGCTATATCCTTTCTGGAGCGCTTTTCGGAAGGAAATTATGGGGATAAATCATTCTTTGTCCATTGCTCCTATCCCGATCCTCACATGCCCGTTTGTCCTCCAGGTAGGTATAACAAAATGTATGACCCAGAAAAGCTAGAGATTCCATCAAATCTTGATGATGTCCAGAAATTATATCAGCATGAGGTATTAGGTCCTTTTATTAATGTATATAGACCGAATTGGCTCCGAGAAACCACGGAAACCGAATTACGTCAATTTCTTGCATATACCTACGGGACCCTCTCAATGATAGATGATGGCATCGGTAAGATTTTAGCCGCTTTAAATAATTTAGGCTTGGAAGAAGACACAATAGTGGTTTTTACCAGCGATCACGGTGATTTAATGGGGGACCACGGTTTATTATTGAAAGGACCTGCTCACTTTAATGGAGTACTTAATGTCCCTCTTATTTGGAAGGTTCCCGGCCTTACCCAAAAAGGAAAAATCACCAACTCCTTAGTTAGTTCCATAGACATCCCCCAAACTCTAATGGAATTGTTGCAGATTAAGGAAAAATACCGGCCTGTCGGTATGCAAGGAAAAGACATCACACCCATTTTGAAAGATCCAAGTAAAAAGGTAAGGGATTGTTGCATCATTGAAGAAGATGAGCAATCGCAGAAGGATTCCCATGACTTGCCTTCCTTAAGAGTGCGAACCATGGTTACGGATACATATCGGTTAACAGTGTATCAAAATCATGAAAATTATGGGGAATTATATAATCTGAAAAGAGACCCCCAAGAGCAAAAGAACTTATGGTATGATGGCGACTATGCAAGTATAAAACAACAATTATTGAGGAAATTCTTTTATAAACTCATAGAATTACAACCAGATTTCCCACATAAACAAGCAAGAGCATAATTGTATTCTTTCAATGGAACATTTTCTACATATTTAACTTTAATCTTTCATTTTGTTAAAAGGAGAACTTTTCTGTATGTTATCTATAAGAGAAGCTTAACATGAAAAATTAAAATTTATAAATACAAAACCATATATAATAACCATTATGATTTATTCGATACTTGCTTTAGATCCATATCAACAAGTCCATGGTATCTTTACCTTAATATTTGTATTTGTGTCTATACTCATAGGACTGCAGATATTACATAAGTATTTTTCGTCTGAGGGACCAAGATTTATCGAATATATCCCGTTGGGATTGACCTATATTTTCTTGAGCTCGGCATGGTGGGGTCCAAGTTTCAATTTTCTAACTTTCTGCTTTACAGGCATCCCTCTTCATGAATTATTGTATGTAATTCTTAATAATGCATTCATTCCTTGGGCAATTATCTGTTGGATTATTGCGTATACGAGCTTACAGAAGCTTAAGTGGCAAAGGGAGATAAGGGTTATTTTTATTGCAATTTCTTTAATATGGGAAATAATATTTTTTATCATTATATTTATAAAATTAGACGCTCTCTACACGTTTGAATACTCGGCTGGGATCTATTATTCAAAGAGGAAGATTCCCGCTCTCTTTTTTCCCATTGCTGCCTTATTAACCGCCATAATTACGGGGACGCTTTTTGGAAAAAAGGGATTAGAATCCCAAGATAAAACCATTCGATGGAAAGGAATATTCCTTATTTTTGCATTTTGGTTATTTTTTGGGGCAACTTTATTGGATGTACTTATTCCAAGAGATGTATCCTTTTTAGTAATTCTCAGGTTGCTCCTAATATTTAGCGCACTATTCTATTATCTTGGGTTCTTTATGCCGGAAGTAGTTGAAAATGTTTTGATTAGATAACTCTAGTCCAACATTAAGTTTATAAAATCAGATAATTTATCAAAGACTATGAGCAAAAAACCAAACTTTCTCATTATTATGCCCGATCAGCATCGTGCAGACATTTTGGGCTGTGCCGGAAAGGAAGTAAAGACACCTAACTTGGATCGCTTAGCCTCAGAAGGCGTGCGCTTTGAAAATACCTTTACACAATCTCCCTTGTGTGTACCTGCAAGGGCGTCTTTCCAGACGGGACGATATGTTCATGAGACCTATTGTAATACCAACAAAACCTTTATTCATGAAAATTGTCCACAATGGATAAACACCACTTTCCTAAATCTACTACAAGAATATGGCTATTATAATGTAGATATGGGTAAAATGCACCTTATAAGCCATGAAAATGCTTATGATGCGGCTCGAAGAGTCGGAGACCAAAACTTAAAGATTATTGACCATGTCAAGCATTACAATTCCAAACTAAAAGAATTGGGATTTGATGAGGTGGAGACTGTTTGTGGAAAGATGGAATCTGCTAAGGTGGGATCAATCTATACAGATGCATTAAAGGAGCAAGGTCTCCTAGAAACCTATCTTAGATGGCTTAGAAAATATCCAATAATTAATGCGGAACCAATGCCAGTGCCAAAGGAGTATTATATTGATTATTTCGTTGGTGATCTTGCAATAAATTGGCTGAAAAAATATATAGAAGAGGATCGTACTGATCAACCGTTCTGTTTATTCGTAGGGTTTCCGGGGCCTCATGATCCCTTCGATTGTGTACAAGAATATATCGAACAATATGATCCCGACTCTATTGAAGTAAGGGCTGAAGAGATGGAATTACCAGATCGCCCCGCCCCGCCGTATTCCTTTGTCTCTAAGGGTGTTTGCCGAAGTAAAAGCGTCACAAAAGAATTTATACAAGATTGCCGTGCGAAGTATTATGGAAATGTTACCTTAATCGATGAAAAAGTTGGGCAAATGGTAGATATCTTAGAAGAGAATGATCTCTTAGAAAACACTTGGGTTATCTATACCAGTGATCACGGAGAACAGCTGGGAGGCCATAGACTTTTCATGAAATTTGTGTTTTATCGTTCATCCGTTCAAGTTCCCCTCATCATTCGCCCGCCCAAAGGTATTGAAGAAAAGATAATTAATAATGACGTCGAGCTTATCGATATCCCAGCAACAATTTTTGATATTTTAAATATAGAACTACCCTCCCAACACAAAGGAAAATCCCTCCTTCCGCTTATTAAAAATAATAGTGCAAAACAAGAACATAAGGAGATCTGCATAAGTCAAGTATTTACTTATATTATGGGAGTAACCGAGGATTGGAAGTGTGTTTTTGATGTTAGAACGGGTAAATTATTAGAATTGTACAATAGACAAGAAGATTTTTATGAAAACAATAACTTAAAAAATACTTCCAAAGGTAAAGAGATTGGCAAGATGTTGTATGAAAGATACTTCAGAGATATAATCGAGCAGTCAGACTTCGAGGAAGTCGATATTTTAAAAAGCTTATAGAATCTTTTTATTTTTCTTCTTATCTTTTATTATTTTATCCTTATAACTGAAAGTTTGAACAAAAATTTAAATAATGCTATGAATATATCACTTACAAGTTATTTTTGTACATTTTAAATAGACTAATAATAGATGAATATAATGACCGAAGAAAAAACACAATATGAACATTCTAAGTTGGAAATGGTATCTTATGGTTTTGGTCCCGCCTTAAATCAGTTCTTTCGGATGGCATATGTTTCATTTGGCTTCTTTTTCTATGAATCTGTATTAGGGCTTCCTTCCCTTCTTACTGGGTTAGCATTTGTAGTTTTCGCAGTCTGGAACGCTGTAAATGATCCTTTGGTAGGATTTTTTACCGATAGACCATTTAAGTTTTCCAAAAAATGGGGGGTGAGGTTTCCATGGACTCTAATAGGCGGTATTCCATGGGTATTTAGTTATATCCTAATATTTTTACCTGGAGCGTTTCCAGCTTTAAAACTATTCAATATAGTTTTGTTTGGATGGCTCATATTTTCTACATGTATTTTTGATACCTTCAATTCCATATGGTGGGTCAATTTTTACGCCGTATTTCCCGAAAAGTTTAGAGATTTAGACGAAAGAAGGACAGCTTCTGCCTTGATAACTCCAGTAGGTATTATAGGCATCGTACTTGGTGGCTTATTACCCTTAACAATGATAAAATATGAAATAGAATTTTCTTACTTCCTTCAAGCGGTAGTCATGTCATTTGTTGGATTAGTAATCTTTTCCTTAGGATTGAAAGGGTGGCGAGATGATCCAAAATCAGTCTCGAGTTACTTAGAAAGTTATAAAAATGAAACGTCAAAGATCTCGTTTTTTGAGGTATTAAAAAAAGCGTTTAAACAGAAATCATTCACCGTTTATGTTTTTATTTATTTTTCGTTTCAAGTCTTAGTTTTTTGCGTCCAATCTTCTTTACCTTACTTTGTAGTCTTTGTATTAAATGAGAAAACGAGTGTGCAATTTATTATCCAGGGTACTTTTTTGATTGGGGCCTTAGCAACGGTCCCAATTTGGGTCAAAATCGCGCGAAATACGAACAACAATAAAATAATCTATCTTACCTCAGCAGCATTATTGGCCGCATTTACGTTTCCGTTAACTTTCATCAAAAATCTTCCTCTTATTTTGATTCTTGTTATATTTTGGGGGATCGCCTTGGGCGGCCTTTGGAGCATGGAACGTCCTATAATCAGCGATGTTATTGATGAAAGTAAGCTCAAAACAGACCAACGTCATGAAGGGGTATACGTGAGTGTTGCAATGTTTTTTAATAGACTTGCGATAATTGCCCAGTCGTTGATATTTGCTATAATTCACATCCTTACAGGATTCATGGAAGGCCTGGATAATTTAGCGGAGTTACAAGCTTTAAATCCCAACTGGCAATTGGCAGTCTTTGGAATCCAATTCCACTTTGGTATAATCCCTGCCCTTTTTCTAGCTATTGGTGTTTTAGTCTTTTGGAAGTTTTATGATTTGACCCCCGATAGAGTGGGTGATATCCAAGAGCAAATTCAACTACAGCGGATAAAATAATTAATAAATTAAGTAAAGATTAAAAATTATTAGAAAAATGAGAACTTTTATTTTTTCCCCTTTTTTTTGTGAAAGATTATATTCTAGAATTATAAATGTTTAAATTAAAGAGATATGAAAGCGAATTAAAATTAAATTTATGATCCAGCAATCCTTTCGGGCTCCCGTCCCAATGCTTTAAGGCTTTCGTGAAGAAGCATATCAATTAATTTAAATCGTTTATCTTTAAAGTCCTTATCATACCAGAGATTATTTAATTCGAGTGGGTCGTTTTTGCGGTCGTAAATATCGCCAAAATTTGGCATATCTTGGTAAACCGTTAACTTGTAGTTTTTAGTAATCAGATGTCGAAGTCTAGATTTAAGCGGACCTATTTCTTCATCGTTTTCGATATAACAACAATCTCTTATTTCCGTTTCGGGCTTTTCTAAAATCGGACTAAAATCATACCCCTGCATATTTGGAGGATGATGACGTTCCCGTATTCTCAATAGGTTTAATATCGTTCTTGGATAATCTACGGAACTTATTAACGAATCGCTCACAGATCCCGGTTTGGTCATTCGAGGAATCCTCCATATAAAAGGGAGTTGTAATACTCCGTTAAACGGGCACGGCCCCTTGAATAAAAGCCCATGATCTCCCATTAAATCCCCGTGATCGCTGCTATAAATTACGATCGTGTTGTCTGCATATCCGATCTTTTCTAAATACGCTAAAATTTGCCCTACACAATGGTCTATATATGCAACCGACGCATAAGTTAAGGCGATAAATTTCCGAAGTTCCTCCTCCGTAGTTTCCCTTAAAAATGCCCGTTTGAACGGGGGATTTTTGATATGTGGGCCCATATATTCGTGATCGTAGAGGTTTTTGATATCATTGAAGCTTTCGGGAAGTTCTACATCTTCTGGTTTGTACATTTTGCGAAATTTCTCGGGAGGAGCAACGGGATAATGCGGGTCTGGGAACGAACAATGCAAATAAAAGGGTTTATCACCATATTCCCCTTTTGCGTGGCGCTCTAAAAAGGCGATGGTTCTCTCCTGGATGTAGGTGCTGCTGTAATATTCACCCTGGATTGGATCGCAGAATAGGCTGAAAAGGTTGTCATAATTGGGGATCCGTTTTTTAACTCTTTCCGCGGTTGCGGCTGATTTCTCTTCTAACCATTCCAAGTAATGTCCAGCGCATATACTTCCGTTTCCGACCACAATTTCCACCTCTTCATAGCCATAGTATGGTGTTGGGAATTTGTCCCCCACGGGGTCATTATTCGGTTTATCAACAGCCCAACTAATAATATTCTCGGCAGAAGTGTACTTGCGCTTGAAGGGTGCCATCCAATATTGGTGATGGACCTTCCCGATAGCTGCTGTGTGCCACCCCCTCTCCCTTAATGTTTGGGTGATGATGGGTAAATCCTTATCTAACTTCATACCGTTGCTTCTGACACCGTGTTGATTCGGATATTTCCCCGTGAGTAGAGTGGCTCTATTCGGCATGCAAATCGGATTAGCGCAAAAGTAATTGGTGAAATGACATCCTTCATCGGCGAGCCTGTCAATATTAGGCGTTTTTAGAGTGGGATTTCCATAACACCCCAAATGATCTTGGCGATGGGCGTCCGAAATTATAAATAAGACGTTCTTCTTTTCTGTCATCTTAAACTGATACTCGGCATGGTAAAATTTGATATAATTGCATTATATAGTTATAGGAAGGTTTAAAATTCTTTTATTTGTTGAACTAACATTTTCGAACTCAATTAGATTTCTAACAATATTCTAATTTAAAATACCAATATAATAACAGAACAATATTCTTATTTCATGTTAACTTTTAAAGATTGGTTAAGGGCACTGGATTTATATTGGATAACAAGGTCCGGGCTATCCTCTCGTAGGCTTGTTGACTATCACCGTTATTAGTATTAGTGCGACTGGATTGAACTCAAGAAAAAGCCATAAATCTTAAAAATCTAGATTTCTTTTTTTTCTTTCCTTTTAAAATCTTGTTTAAGAACTTTTAAAATCTTGTTTAAGAACTTTTAAAAATATTATCAACTTGTAAGAAAATTACGATTTGGGAAATTGGTCGGGGACAATTAATCCAATGAAGAATAGCTGGAAAGCAAGAAGGATGAAAATACCCCATTCCCAGACGGGATATTTTAACAACCAATTGAACTGAGTAGGGAATAACTCAGATAGAATCTGTTCCATTCCCAAAAATAAGATAGCGATAATTGAAAGCGTAATAAACGATAGGATCATTAATATGCCTTGGTGATGATACTTAAGTGCTTTTTGAACGGAATCGTGGATAATCGCAATCCAATAAGATAAGATTGCAACCGACATACAAC
>CAZDJH010000120.1:0-9748 GCA_964505645.1 uncultured archaeon
GAGGGAGAAGTCGTAACAAGGTAGCCGTAGGGGAACCTGCGGCTGGATCACCTCCTATTTTTATTTTTTTCTTTTTTTCAATTTATTTCAAATATTTTAAGGGCCTTAAGATAATTAATAATTAGATAAGAATTTATAGTTAAAAAAACAATTTTTAATCATAAAAATTATAATTTAGGAATAATTTTACATTTTAAATTGAATAAAAAGGGCCTGTAGATCAGCGGAAGATCATGATTAATAATGAAGAGATTGATTCGAAATCGCTTGACTTGCATATTCTTTTGAATGAAAAGCATTCAAATAATCAAGAATTCAAGAGGTCACGGGTTCAAATCCCGTCAGGTCCATTATTATTATATTATTAATCAAGAATAGAACCAGTTTTCGTTAAAAAATATGGATGAAAATATATTTAAATTTGGAATGTATTTCTTAGGAGTAATTGTATTGATAATGATTTTAGTATATATTTTAATCTCTACTCAAGAAAAATGAATAATATTTGATTTTAATCCTTTTACTTCGTAGTTACTATTTCTATTATGTCATTGAACTTCAGCTCGTAATTTTCTCCCAATCTTTTCTTTGTTCTCGCATCAATTCCATATAAAAAATTATCAGCTAATTCGCTGTGTATTTTATCTCTTACAAAATCTTTTAACAAAGTCTTCCTTTCTACTAAAAACACATCAGGTAAGATATTTCCGTTATTATCTGTTAATTTATTAGCATCAGAGACTGGATATACTGGAATTTGATTTAGGGTCTCAAGAATAGCATGATCAAAAACTTTTTGAATTCCAGTTCCTCCAAATGTCTTAAAAAGTTTATCTTTAATTTTGTTTAAGATTGCTTTTTCTTTTTCATTTAACTTTTCTGGTTTTAAAATTTTAAATTCAGTTGAGCCCGGTATATAATGAATAATACCCTGTTCATTATAATTTCTTAAGATGTATTCGGCCAGTGCACTGCATGGAATTATATTTCCCGTATATTCATTTTCTAATTTTTTGAGATTTTTAACACCAATAGGTTTATCGATCTTATTTGCGCTAATTATGATGGGTTTCGAAATTTTCCTAAGCATAGTTGAGAATTTATTCAACTCATCATTAGTCCATTCCATTGGATTTTTATCAGAAAGTCCCGTCTTCTTAAGTGCTACTTTTATTTGCAAGGGTTTAACTTTAAGCCCAGAAAGGCGATTATTCAATGCTCCAATAAAGTTTTTTTTATTTTTTTTCACGGAACCTGTAAATTTTTTCCAATCTTCTCTCATTACTATTTCTCTGAACCATAAATCAATTTCGTGTTCAAGAAACACTACATCCTCATAGGGGTTGTGTAGGCCCTCCCCTATTCTCTGTCCCGCTTCATTTAAAGCGCCCGTAATGTCTACAATATGTATTAATACGTCTGCTCTACTTAGATCATTTAGAAATTGATTGCCTAAACCTTTTCCTTTATGAGCATCTGGGACCAAACCCGCAACATCCAACAGATTTATTGGAATAAATCGATTCCCATCTATGCATAAAGAGTTTTTCGGATCATCTTCTACCCCCAACTCTTTACAGACACATCTTGCTCTTAGATATGCTACGCCTTTATTGGGTTCGATGGTTGTAAATGGGAGCTCGCTCACCTCAGCATTAGTTAGGCAAGAAGCATTTAAGAATGTGGATTTACCGGAACTTAACCCCCTAATAAAATTATTTACCAAGATTTGGTTTTCCGACTAATCCTAATAACAAGTTCATATTTTAAATATAAGATTTTAATAAATAAAATCTTTATTTCTTTAATTATTTTAATTTAATAATTTACAAATTAAGGTATGAATTAAACAGAGAAAATGAAAAAAGATATATATAGGGCAAGAATAGAAGGCATTTTAGATAAACAGGTCTTAGAATTTTTATCGTCATTAAAAGACGACTATTGGATTGCGAAGGAAGATATAATTGGTACAGAATCTCACGATATAATGTTATATGAGCAAAATATACTTAATAAGCAAGAAATTAAAAAAATTCTAGGTGTCCTGGAAGAGTTAAATTCAGCATTAACCGAGGGAACATTACAATTATCTGGAGATTTCGAGGATATTCATCCCTTTATAGAAAACTATATTATAAATAAAATTGGAATCGAAATAGGAGGTAAAATTCATACTGGTCGCTCTAGGAATGATCAAGTTTCTGTGGACCTCAGATTGAAAATTAGAAATGAATTGAACATTTTATCAGAAATAATATTCCAATTAACTGACGTTTTGTTTGAATTAAGTAAAGATAATATAGAATCTTATATGCCCCTATATACTCACCTACAAAAAGCACAATTAGGAGTATTTTCCCATTATATTAATTATTATATTTCTCAAATCCTAAGAGTAGAAGAACGTATTGATGAAGTTTATAAACGAATAAATAAGAACCCCTTAGGAGCTTGCGCGATAGGGGGCACTAGTATTAATATTAATAGAAAGAGGACCACTGAATTATTGGGTTTTAATGGATTAATACTAAATTCTATTGATGCTGTAAGCTCACGAGATTATATTTTAGAAACTCTTATGATTTTATCTTTATCAGCAATTCATTTTTCAAGAATATCAGAGGATTTAATGATATGGTCAACCAGAGAATTTAATTTTATTGATTTAGCGGATAAATTCTGCTCTGTTTCGAGTGTAATGCCCCAAAAGAAGAATCCCGATACTTTAGAATTGAGTAGAGCTAAATCATCAATAGTAGTTTCTAATATATCAAAGGCCTCTTTAATCGTCAAAGCAACACCTTCTGGTTATCTCAGAGATTTTCAAGAATTAAAACCCATTTTAAAAGAATCATTTAATTTAATTCAATCTATAACAGAAATTCTTATAGGAATTTTCTCAAGTATTAAAATAAATAAAGATAAAATGATTGAACAAATAAGTACCAGTTATATCCTCGCTCTCGATTTAGCAGAAATCTTAGTTAATGATTATGGAATCCCTTTTAGGAATGCCCATAGCATTATCGGGAAATTAATCTCGAGCTCAACCACTCCAGAAGATCTATTTGATACCACTAGAATTAAAAGATTAACAAAAGAAATAGATGGGAAAGAGCTGGATATTACTAAAGAAATAATAGAAAAATTGAAGGATAATAAATATTCCTTGAACCAGAGAAAGAGTATAGGTTCTCCTTCCAAAAAGGAAGTATCAGAATTTATATACCTCTTACAAAAAAAGAAAGAAGACCTATATGATAAGTACAAATTGAGAATTAAACGTGTTAAAGAAGCTGAGTCTCTCAGAGAGAATATTATTAAAAAGTTACTAGCTTAAAAATTATTTATTAATCGGTTTTATTCATTTCCCTTAGAAATTATTTTTCACTTTTTTTAAAAAAACTAATCGTAAAATTTTTTTTATTTTATGATTTAGAGATCTATATAAATAAATAAAAAAATTAAAAAAGAAAAAGTGAATATAAAAATGGCACAAGTCCCAATATTGGTTTTAAAAGAAGGGGCCGAAAGAAAGCGTGGAAAAGATGCGCAGAGAAATAATATCTCTGCTGCCAGAGCAGTAGGAGAGGCTGTGAGAACTACATTAGGGCCCAAAGGAATGGATAAAATGATTGTTGATTCACTTGGCGATATAACAATTACTAATGATGGAGCGACTATCCTAGATACAATTGATGTTGAGCATCCTGCCGCAAAAATGATTGTTGAGGTTGCAAAAACCCAAGATAGTAAGGTCGGTGATGGAACAACGACAAGTGTAATAATATCCGGAGAATTATTGAAATTAGCTGAAGAGTTGATGGAACAACAAGTACATCCAACGATCATTTTTCGAGGTTATAGGAAAGCTTTAGTAAAAAGTAAAGAGATATTGCAAAATTTAGCTCAGAAGATCGAAAGTGATGACAATGAATCATTGAAATATGTGGCAGAAACGGCAATGAACAGTAAATTAATTGCTGGAGCAAAAGTTCATTTTTCTGAAATTGCTGTGGAAGCTATTTCCAAGATAAAAGAGAAGATTGGTAAAAATGTTGTAATTGACTTAGATCAGATCCAAATAATTAAGAAAGAAGGAAAAAGTTTATTAGATACTGAGATAGTTAATGGAATGATCATCGATAAGGAAATTGTCCATCCAATGATGCCTAAGGTGCTGAAAGATGCCAAAATTGCGCTTATAAATTCATCCTTAGAAGTTGAAAAAACAGAATATGACGCAGAGATTAAAGTAGAAACTCCAGATCAAATGAATCAGTTTTTAGAAGAAGAAGCAAATATGCTCAAGAATAAAGTTAAAAAATTAAAGGAAGTCGGTACAAATGTTATTTTCTGCCAGAAAGGCGTTGATGAAAAAGCTCAGAACTTTCTTGCTAAAGAAAATATAATGACGGTGAGGCGAGTGAAAAAGTCTGATATGGAAAAATTAGCAAGGGCCACAAACGCGAAGATTTTCAATAACATCTCTGAAATCAATTCGCAAGATCTTGGTGAAGCAGGAAAAGTCGAAGAAAAGAGTGTTGGAGAAGATAATATGATTTTTGTGTCAGATTGTGCAACGCCTAAAACGGTGAGCATTTTGATTAGAGCTGGAATCGAACATGTCGTAGATGAAGCGGAAAGGATGATTCATGATGCATTATCAGTGGTTAAAGCAGCCATTGAAGTACCCTATATATTGCCCGGTGGAGGCGCTTCTGAAGTTGAATTGGCTAAAAAGTTGAAAGAATATGCAAGGACTATCGGAGGAAGACAACAATTAGCAATTGAGATCTATGCAAATGCATTGGAGATTATACCAAAAACGCTCGTTGAAAATGCGGGATATAATCCTGTTGATCTCCTAGTTGAATTGAGATCGAAGCATAAATCCGAAACGGGAAGTGTTTACGGAATAAATATTGATACTGGAAAAGCGAGTGATATGTTGGAGCTGGGAGTTGTGGACCCTCTCGCAGTCCTAACCCAAGCCCTTCAGTCTGCTACTGAAGTTGCCACAATGATTTTAAAGATTGATGATGTGATTGCCGCATCGGGGCTCTCAGGGGGTAGCGAGGGATAATTTTCTCCTATTTATTTTTATTTTTTTCCAAAAACTTTTTATTTATTTTCCAAAATTCTTTACTCCAACGAAAATTCGAAAGAATTTCTTTTGCTTGATTTTGAAAGTCAGTGATATATAACGCAGCAGCAATTGCTTCTGCAGTATTTAACTTTTCCCACTTTCCATAATTTACTGGGTTGGCAGAAATTAATGGAGGAAGTTTTCGAGCATTTTCTTGTTGATGCTCTATTAATTTAATAATCTTATTCCATGAACAATCGAGAACTATTAACCCAAATTGGTTTATATCCCTCCTATCTTTATAACTTAACTCCTTTCTTGAAAGGGGATTTAATAAAATCGCATTTTTTTTATTCCCGGTGATCGTTTTTATAATCTTTAAATAACCTAATCTGCTCAATTTTAAAGCAGAACATTTTTTTGGATCACAGTCGCTATAATGGACACAGCATAGATTGATTTTTTTTTTATTTAATACCATTTAAATTACTATCAAAGATGTATTTAAAAATTAATCAAATTTAGATTTAGTAAGTATTTCAGCAGCTTTAATAAAGTTCTCCGTTATTTCATCCTTTCCAATTATCTCTAAAATCGAATATACAATATTCCTTATTTCCCCAATAATTGGAATGCCTCCATAATCCAAACTAAAAAGTCCGATAAAATAAGCCTCTTGTACATTTGTTTTATCATTTGATTTTGAAAAGGATAATTTTCCAGAAGGACATGTTATAAGACCAAATAATTGCTCCGGACCTTTCCCAGAGATAGCAATATAACATAGTAAATCCCCAATTGAACCTTGTTGTGATTCCTCCTTCATTTTTTGAAATGCAACCGTGGAATTAGCAGAAAATGCTTCGATTGAAATTGGAAGACTTTCTCCACTCACTTCTCTTGCATCCAGCATCAACCCAGACGGATTTGCGAGACTGTATCTGATAAAAATTTCATTTTGAATTGCATCTAATATGGTACTTATAGCCGGTAAAGGATTAAGTTGATCGTACTGCTGGGGAGTATAGGATAAATTTTCTATTTCAGTCCCCATTTCGATTAGATATAAAGCATTTCTAACTTTATTGGAAAATAATTCTAATTCTTCTTCTGTTTCTTCTTCCCTTCCAAAAAATTTATTCAATTCTTTCTTTAAATAATATATTGAGCTTGCAAGACTATCTGGGTCCAATGGCCACTCCTTAAGATAGTCATGAGCTATAGTGAGGAGGGTTTGATTTATTCTTATCGTTATTAAACATACTTGTTGAAAGAATGTAAATGATACAACTTGGCTCTTTATGTTTAAATCACTCCAATTTTCTTGACTGACCGAAAATGCTGCAGAAGCAAGGCTTGTAATTTGGTTTGGATTGATATCTATGTCACTCTTCCTTCCAATTTTCGCGATCGAAAGGCCGTTTAAATCACACAAGACCACTAAAAGAGTACTTTCTGATTCCCTCAAAATTGCTGTTAAATGTTTTATTAATGATTCGCGGACACTCAATATTTTATCACTCTATAATAAATTTTTATAAATATAACCTAATTTTTTAATATTAATTTATAATTGATTTTCTTTCAAAATAAAAATTATGTTTGAAAAATCTAAAAGGTTCAAAGTTTTTACAATCCAAATTTTTTTTTAGATTAGGAAATTCTATATTATATCAAATAGATCTCATAAGTGGATTTTAGCGATAAAGCATCAGAAAAAGTATACTCTTCTCAAATACGCGTGCTTAATGTGAAATTTTACTTTTATTTCATTTAAACCAGAAAAAAGAAAAAACATTGCTTTATATAGGGTATAGGGTAATATTCTATTTGGATCCAATTAAGAGTAGATTTTATGTGTTAATAAATAGATAAATTAGCGGGAATTGCCAAGTTTGGCCAAAGACGCTTACTTAAATTCGCCGGCTAAAGGCGCTGGACTTAGAATCCAGTCACAGAGGTGTTCGGGAGTTCGAATCTCCCTTCCCGCATTAAATGTCCTTCTCTACGTATATAACTTACTTTACTTCTATTATTTCCTTTCAGAGTTGACCTTTATAAAAAAATATTTAATCTAGAATTAATTTAGAAGAACAATAAATAATATTTTTTGAATAAATCAATTATATTAAATAACTTATAAGCATTTTGCCCTCTTAAAAAAGGCTTCTGTAGTGTAGTTCGGCCAAGCATCTGAGGCTTTCACCCTCATGACCCGGGTTCAAATCCCGGCAGAAGCATAAAGAGGCCTCCGTAGCTCAGCTAGGTAGAGTACCAGCATAAGGAGGGCTGGTCCGCCCAGAGCACCCGGCTGTTAACCGGGCGGTCACATGTTCGATCCATGTCGGAGGCGCTCTTTTATTCCTTAAAGCATCTAATACTCGAAAATAATACCCCTACTTTTGCTTATAAATGATAAGATTAATGTATCAAAGATTTATTTTTTAAATTGATCTCTGGCATTTTCAAGGAATTTTAGGACTTCTTTTTCGGATGGTAGACCGGAGCGAGCCCCCAAATGAGATATCTTTAATGCTGCTGCTGCATTTGCCAATCGGCACGACTTTTCAAGATCCCAATTGTGGATCCAATACCCTACCGAGAATGCGGCATTGAAAACATCACCTGCGCCCGTAGTATCTAAGACTTTTTCGACTTTAAATGCGGGGATTCTCTTTTGATAATTTTTCGTGGCGAGTAACACACCATTACCCCCCAGAGTAATTATAATTATCGGAACTCCTTTTTCTATAAGAAATTTCGCGGCATCTTCTGGTGAGTTTTTAGATGTTAGTACTTTAGCACCCCCCTTATTTGCTAGAAGAACGTCTGCTTTTAAAAGGGTTTCCTTTAACTCCTTCCAACCCCTTTTTGCAATTTGGGTTTCTAAATCAATACTAATCTTAACATTTTTTTCCTTTGCAATATCAATTGCCTTTTTGGATACTTTTGGGTGGATTAAAGTGGTATGTAATAGCGTAGAATTTTTGATATATTCCTTTTGTATATCCGAAACTTCAATTTTAGTTGTTTGCATATGGGGACTCTGAATTATGGTTTTTTCTCCTTGAGCGATAAAAATAAAATTAACAGGCGTTTTCTTTCCCCTCTTTTTGATAAGAAATTGGGTATTAACCCTTTCCTTTCTAAAGTTTGAAATTAAAAAGTCACCATATGAATCATCTCCAACTGCTCCAATAAATCCGCACCGCACTCCTAAATGTGCTGCCGCAACTAAAAAATTTGCAGTTACGCCTCCCGCAAAATAATTCTCGCTTAAAGCATCTATTTTCTCATCGGGCTCGGGAAAATGGGGGACTTCAGTCACCCAATCCACTACTACCTCTCCAACTCCAATGATATCAATCTCTTTCACAAAATATCACGCCCCAATCTCATTTTTAAAAAACTCTCATATCTCTTGGATGGCAACTCTAAGTTCTTCGTTAATATCTAATTGTTTAAAGTCGTATACCATCAATTCATATTTATTAGAAAAATCGCTGAATTTTGCCTTCCCTCTTATGATGAGATCTTTTCCTAGTACATCATGGGATACTTTATCTAAAAAGGTGTTGAAATCAGGGGTATTAATTATTTTTGCGATTATATCCGTTTCTTCTTTAATAAGATCTTCTGCCCGTTCTCCAATAAAAGTAGTCCTAATTGTATCAGTTCCATCATCAAGAATTAAATTGAGTATCATTTTTTTCTCTATTTCACCCGGAGACTCACATGTACAATTATCAACCTTTTTAAAGCATTTAGAACAAGAATCATAAACCGTAATATTTGTTATCTCTTTTACAACGACCCCTTTAACCTCATAGATTCCTTGAGAATCAATATTTTTAAGTTTTGTATATTCCCTTTTAAAAGTATTATAATTTTTCGATGAGCTTCCTTCTTCGATCTCCTTTATTTCCGAAATTTTTAAATCTATGAACTCCAATTCAGAATTACCAATGAATGAAACCTCCTTTCTGTTTGAAAAATTACTATACTTGATTAAGACATTTTTTAATAAGACCCCTTTCCCCATTTCAAGTTTTTCTGAATATTCCTTGGCAAGGTTCCTCCATAGGGTAACTCTTATTCCATCTGTCTCATCGCTCACTACAAAACTTAGCAAATGTACACTCTCACCTGACTTTAGAGACACCTCTTTTAAATCATCCACAGATGAGATTATTCCCTTAAATGATACAATATCGTCTTTATTTTGAAGCATTTCAATATTCTCAACAACGGGCGTAGAAATCGAGATTTCCTTATCAATCCGTTCAATCTTCGTATTATATCGTGCAAATAATTCTATTTTACTTGAGTCTAAGTTGCTTTTTCTGGGTCTAAGGTTTTTAATCTTTACGACATCATTCATACTAATATCTTTCAATTTTTCCGTATCATCATTCCAAAAGGTTATTCTTATCGATCCAGTAGACTCCATAAGCATTATAGAGGCGACTTTCCCTTCACTTCCATCCTTTTTTTCAAAATAATTTATTGGTGTTTTTCGCACAACCTTTCCTTGGATTATGACAGAAGAAAGAGATAAGTTTATATCCTCGATATTAATTACACTTTGAGTACTTTTAGGATATTTTTTATAATCTATATCGTCGGGAGATATTTTAACCTTTCCTAACCTCCCCA
>CAZDJH010000121.1:0-9735 GCA_964505645.1 uncultured archaeon
TTAGGTAAAGAATATGTACAATCTTTTCGGGTGATTTATTATGCAGAAAAGTCGAATAATCCCCCGTCTATATAATGCTACCGAGAATTTGGTTAATCAGCAGTTTTATATAGACGGTAAGGATACAATCATGGGGAGAACTCCAGAAATTCAAATTAAGGTCAAATATTCGGGTCAAATTATTGCCAAATTTAAAGACTTATTTAAAGAAAACATAAATCTGTTTTTGAACCAAGATTATGACCTATTTATGGAAAAATTCGAGGTGATTAGTGGATTGACGAAATCTCTTGTGAGAAATACTTATGAGGAATTTAAAGAAAAACACCATCTCCTAGAAGGTAATCTCGGTGATTCTAATGACAGACTTCTAGTATTGTACACTATTTTAATGAGTGTTCTGATTTCCAAGATTCGGAAAATCCATTTTGAGGATGATTTAAAAACAATACGGAGAAGATTAAAAAGAAAATATCCCTCATTTAGGGAAAAAAGTATCGATAGAGAGCTTACAAGATTATTTGAAAGAAATGATAGTAATGTATCAATCCTCTATAATCTCTCATATTTATATGCTCTTGCGAATACATTCAACTATAACAAGGTAAAACGAGTATGCGGCATCCAAAAGTCTAAGTATATTAATATCCTAGCAAAAAAAATCATAAAATGCCTCAAATAACCCTTATTCTTAAAAATCTTTTCACATTAGCACCATACATCTTTCCTTAAGTAAAATCAATATCTTTTCATTATTTTATTAATTTATATTTTCATAGGTTATCGTATCTGATTTGGTATGTTTGAATTCAAGATTCTAAAGCGTTTTACGAACGAGGTAAAACTTTCTCCGGCATTAGGCACATCTCTTACTAATTGGTTGAGCATGCTCTTTAAGAACGGGTTCTTTTCTGTTCGATATATTGCTCGGGTAGTTTTTATATCGCTGTTAAGTATCGTAGGGATCGAATTCCGGATTTATGAACGCCTTCGCTTGAGAAAGATCCTCAAGAAAATCGAGATATCCAAGCCCCCCGTATTTATCATCGGCCACTGGAGAAGCGGAACCACCCATCTCCATAATATTTTAATTCAAGACCCCCGTTTCGGATATATATCTATGCTCCAGGCGACCTTTCCGCGCTCTTTTATCACGACCAACGTGTTTAAGAAGTTTTTAGACCTATTTTTACCAGAAAAACGGCCGATGGATAATATGAAGCTCGGGACATTAAAACCACAAGAAGACGAACTTACCATGAGCAACCTCTCGATGTATTCCTTCTATAATGCCTTTTATTTCCCCAGAAAGATGATTGAACATTTCTATAGATATGTTCAGTTTAAAGGGATAAAAGATGAAAGATATTCTTGGATTGAAACTTATAGAGAAATGTTAAAAAAAGCAACCTATTATATGAACGGAAGGCGACTTGTTCTAAAAAACCCTTCCCATACAGCTCGTATTCCTGTTCTTTTAGAGATGTTTCCTGACGCAAAATTTATTTTCATTTATAGAAATCCTTATGAGATTTATCCGTCGATGGTCAACTTTTATGAGACCGCGATTAAATATTTCCTTCTCCAAACTATTTCTGATGAGGAGATTGATAAAAATCTTAGATTAATCTATAAAATGATGATGGACTGTTATTTTGAAGAAAAGATGCTAATTCCTAAGCATAACCTAATCGAGGTTAAGTTTGAAGAATTGGAGACTCAACCTTTAGAATTAGTAAAACAAATATTTGATACGCTTAAAATTGAGGGCTTTGAACAAAATAAAAGGCGATTTAAAGCCTATTTAGACTCCCGAAAGGACTATCAGAAAAATAAATATAGTTTAGATCAAGCAACCGTTAAAAAAATCCAAACTTCATGGGGAGATATTATAAAAAGATGGGGGTATGAAGTCCCTGAAGCTCTTTTACAAGAATAGAATATTGACAATAATCTCTTCCATCTCTACCATATTATCTCTATTTTATTCTTATCTATTAGCTTAAAACATAACCGTTATCTTTTTTTATAATCTTATTTTCCTTAAGCAGCTTATCCAAGTGAGATTCAATCATTATTTTTTCGGCGAGAATTTCATAAATTTTATAATTACTATATCGGGGATAAACTATTTTTAAGTTAGATAAGTCATCAGAACTCTTCGGCCTCCTTTCTGAAAGAGATTCCAAGACCCTATCATCTCTTTCATAGATCTTGCTTTGAAACTCTTGGAGGGCATTCTGTATTTCTTTTTTGCCTTTAAAGATCCCTTTATGGCCGCTTATAGCGATTTCTATATTTAAAGCCATCACCTTTTCAATGGATTCCTCAAACTTAATCAGGTCTGAATCTAAACATCCATACCATGGCCCCAAATTGCTCAAATCTATATCGGCTAAAAATGCAATTTTGGAATTGATTTCATAAAAGCAGCAGTGGCCATTAGTATGTCCAGGTGTGTAAATTACTTGCAATTCATATGAATCACCAATCTTCAGTATTTCTTCACCAGAGAGGGAATAATCCACCGGAGTATCTTCTAATCTTAACCCTTGTAGGATTGTATCAAAAAGCTCTTTCTGGGGGGATTCTGGTGTAATACAGTAAAATTTATACATCTTTGATACGTTTTCAATAATAGGAATGTCTTCGGGATGTGCCCTATAATTAGCATCAGGAAGGATTCGATTTCCCGAAATATGGTCTTCGTGCCAGTGTGATAATAATACCGTATTAATGTCCACTTTTCGTTTGAGTTTCCTTATGAAACCACTTGATATCCCGGTGTCTATCAGCGTGTCTTTTACGAGAAGGCTATGGGAATAGGGGTACTTTCCATCCCTTTGACCTGGGATAAAATAGAGATCTGGGTACTCCTCCGAAATCTGAAGCATTATATCGCTCATTTTCTCAACCTAATATATTATTTTGATAATTATATTTAATTCTTGTTTATATTTTTTTATTTTGAAAGGATTCTGCTATATGGGGCGTCAATAGATAAATCACAGTTAAAAATAAAGGGATCAACGCTAACTCCACGAAAATAGAAATAAAAAAGGGTGATTTTAAGCCAAATATTTCCCAAAGGATGCCACCTAATATAGGACCGATGATGGCTCCCAAGTTCATGAAGAAATTACTATAACCCATAATCGTCCCCCGATATTTAATGGTGATCCTGCTTAAAAGATTTCGAAATAATAATCCCGCTGCGATAGAAATCGTAATATCGACCAAGACGATTACGGCAAAAAAGATGATTATCTCAGTATTAATCAAAATCCATGTCATTAGGGCTCCAATAAGACTTGTTATAATTATTCCCCACTGTGGATTGATATTATCCATTACCTCGCCTAATTTTGGAGCTGCTAATGTCGCAATAATTCCGGATGGCAAGTAAATGAGAATAACTAAGTCTAAATTTTCGGTGATAAATTCTAAAATATAGATATTTAAGAATGGGCGCCAAATGTTTGCATTTACATTACTAATAAGAATTGCAATGAAAAGAAGGAAAGTTCCAATTAGTATTATGGTTGTTCCACCTTTTAGTTTACTAGGATCATTTTCTGGGGACATGCTTACTCCCTTGCTTATTTTTGGTTCTGTCGCTTTTTTAAATTTAATGGACTCATCTACCTTTCTGATAAACAAAAAACCTGCCACAAAATTAGCTATTCCAAAAACTAAAATTGGAACGTAAAGAATTAGCGGGTTTGAAGTAATTTTATTTATAAAAATTACAAATAGAAAACCGAATAGAGCCCCAATCGTCTGTCCTATGGCATTTGCGGAATCCCTCCGCCCAAAAGCATAGGATCTATGATCTTTACTTGATTTCTCAGAAACAAGGGTATCAAAGGGGGCCCAAAAAAAACCCGCACCCATGCCTATCGTAAATCCTCCAATCCATAGCATCGGAGCGGAATTCATTCCTATTGCAAAATACGTTATAAAATATGCGGTTCCCCGAAATATAGAACCGATTAATATTAAGGCACGCTTTGATTTTAATTTATCAGTAAGAATCCCACTAAACGAACTACTTGCTACATTCCCCATCACGATCGATGCAATAATAAATCCTACAATAACGGCAGAGGCATTCATATTCTCCCTTGCTATAATTGGAATTAAGAACCCTAGATAAAAAAATCCCAAACAATTAAGAATGGAGATTCTTATCATTATGTTAAAATCTCTCGTAATTCTATGCTCCTGTTTTTGACATTTCGAAAAAATCATAATTGATATTATGTGATATGATTAAAACTTAAAGAATTTATATAGGTTAATTAGTATATAGTATAAATCACAATTTATTAAAAGTTAGATGCTTTGGGAGGAATAGATGTAAAATAAATGCTTTAAAGTGCTTGAAGTTTTTTATCAACCATTTTCTGTAATTTGCGATTCTTAGAAATCCGCGCAAGTTCTTTATCTTGTTCCCATTGGGTTCGATCTTTCATATCGTATTTCATCCATTCCTTTAACTATGAATTACACTCTAGTTGCTGCGCGAGGACACCATTCACCCAAATTACATAGTTCACTCCATAAATATGGGAGTTATCTCAATATTTTAATAAGCAAATCTACTCTCTAACCATGACCTTACAACGGCAAAAAAACCTTTATGCTATTCCAAGATTTCCATAAAATACTATTAAAAGTATCCTACATATAAAGCCTAAGTCCCCATCTCGCCTTTTCCTTTATCGATTGTGGGAGTGATATAACATTATTTTTACTTAAGTTTAGTTCTTTTAGCGATGAAATCTTCCCTATTGAATTTGGGACAGATGAAAGGTGGTTATCATAGAAATCTAATTTTTCAACCGATTTAAGGTTTCCTATCGACTCTGGAATGGTTGAAAGATTATTATTTGCTAAACCTAGTTTTTCAACCGATTTAAGGTTTCCTATCGACTCTGGTAGGCTAGTAAGGCTATTATCGTATAGATATAGGGCTTTGAGTGATTTTAACTTGCCTATGGATTCAGGAAGGGTTGAAAGATTATTTGATTCTAACCATAGCATTTCAAGAGATTTGAGGTTCCCAATCGACTCTGGGAGGGTTTCAATTCTGTTATTTGATAACCAACATCTTTCGAGTGATTTAAGGTTTCCTATCGACTCTGGGAGAGTTTTCAATCCACAATTATCCAGTATCAGTCTTGTAACTCTTTTATTGGCAACGGATACTCCCACCGTACCAGGTCCAGTTGTCGTTAAAATGGGAATGGTTTTACCAATAGATTTTTCTATTTCTTTCACGCATTTAGCTTCTTTTGATTTTAACTTGTAGTTGGTACTCATTTTATCATCAATTTTTTAATCTTTATTATTTAATATCTTTTTAGAAGTTTTTTTAATATTTAAAATTTTTTCCAAAAAAAACCTATCTAACGGTAAGAATTGCTCTCTCACTTAATTTTTTTATTAGATAAATTGATTAAATATTCAAGATTTGTAACCATAAGTCTATGGAATCACAATTTATATCCAATACTAAAATTCCTTCTAAATCTATTAAGTATTGCATTACCCATAACTAGAAAATGGAGATTAGAAAATTAATTAAGGAATTAAATGATCACTATCCTGAGTTTGAGAACTTCAGAGACTTCAGCGCTATTCCTAATAAACTCTCTAACAGAATATTACTAAAAGAAGACCTACTATTTAGAAGTAGCTCTTTAGCTAAATATAACACTTCTATCCTTAAATCTTTCATCAAAAGAAAGAATATTAAATATATCATTGATTTACGTCACAAAGAAGAGTTTTCTACCTACAATTTTGATGAGAGATTAGAATATCCCACGGAATTTGCGTCTAAATATGTTAAAAATATTCCATTGAACCCTCTCATCGATAAACACTTAAAAAATGGCCGTTTCAAGCATCTCTATCTTGCTATTCTTCAGAATTACACCTCCCAAATTAGAGACGTTTTTGAACATATTGCCAAAACGGAACGAGAAAAGTTAATAATCCACTGCCAAGCGGGCGTAGACAGAACGGGAATAATTGTGGCCCTCTTGTTGGATTTGCTTGGTGTTGAACGAAATATAATTTTGATGGACTACTTATTGTCAGAACGCTATTTAATGAAATCTGAAAACCTTTCCTTTTTATTTTCCAATATTGATGAAAATTATGGGAACACATTTAATTACCTCCAGAATCGGTGTGAAATTGATTTAAACGTACTTAAATCCGTTAAAAAACAATTGATTAAGAGAAAAAAAGTATAAATTAATTAGTTCAAGATCAAAGTTGAATAAAAAAAAAATGTTAGGCGTTATTCATTTTAGTCTGTTTTTTAGCAACGAATACTATACCGATCATAGTTGTTATCCCTAAAGGAAGAATTATCAGAAGTGGATAGCTGGGAACTTCCCCGCCATCGCCACTGTCTACAGTAGACTTCATAACATCAATACTTTCCGAGGCAACATTTCCCGCCGTATCATTAGCATAGAAGGTAATGGTGACAGTTCCGCTAGAAAGTGCGCTCCAAGCCGCTTGGTTGATGGTTCCATTAGCAGAAAAAGTGTAGTTCTGTCCATCGTTAAGAGAATACCACATAGCTTCAAAGTTTGAATCAGTAATTATTACCTCAAAACTGGGAGCATCGGTAAACTCGCCACTTGCCGCTGGTGAGTTAATAGTTATAGAGGGCGATATTGCGTCCTTTTCGATATTGATACAAACTGAGCTTAATCTTCCCCCTGTATCATTGGCATAAAATGTAAGAGTGATAGTGCTATTCGGAAGCGCATTCCACATCGCCTGATTGAGGGTCTCATTTGAAGTGAATGTTTGGTTCTGTCCACCGTTTAATGAATACCACATTGTATCGAGGCTTAGATCGGAAATTTCTACTTCAAAGCCAGGCGCATTCGGTCCAAATACGGCACTTGGCGTTGGGCTGATAATATCTATTTCGGGATCTGCTGTATCCTTTTTGATACTTACAGTTTCCGAGGCTATCTTACCCGCACTATCATTTGCATAGAATGTGAGGATATAGGTTCCATTAGAAAGCGCATCCCAAGCGGTTTGATTTACAGTTTCATTAGCCGTAAATATGATGTTCTGCCCGCCATTTATCGAATACCACATTGTATTAAGTTCGGGATGAGAAATTTCTACGGTAAAGTTAGGTGCGCTGGAGCCGAATGCTTGATGGGGGGTTGGTTCTATTATGATTATCGTTGGCCCATCATCCCATATAGGAAGATAATCTTTAGTTCCCGCTGTACCTGAAATATTATAAGGTATATCTCCAATCCCATCATTATCAACATCTTCTCCTGTATAATCGCTCCAATAATTCCCTATTGATTGATTCCAATCATTGTTGGTTCCTTCATCTCTCCCATTTTCATTATTGCTTATAAAATAATTCTCATACAATAGAGAATTATTCGATTTATCTAAATAGATCCCATAATTATTATTTGTCGCATTATTATAAGTGAGAATAGCATATTCTGAATCATCTATAAAGACGCCTATACTGTTGTTATATGCTGTATTATCCATAAGATTAGTATGATCTGCCCAATATATCCAAAGTCCATAATATTCGGCATTAGAGACCGAATTACCCGTTAGATTGTTGTAATGTGCACCAGACAGCTTAATTCCATAATCGGAATCTAAAATCTTATTGCCCGCAACGGTGTTATTATTACAGTTCTCTAGCTGAATACCATAATCAACGTTATTTAGAAGGGTATTGTTTTGAATTGTATTGTTAACCGAAGTTCCCATAATACTTATTCCATCGTCATTATTTGAGATATTATTAATTTTGTAGGTGTTATTATTAACCAAAAAAGCATTAATACCAAATCCGCTATTATTCAAGAGAGAGCAATTAATGACTTTCACATTCGAAACTTCGGATAACCATACAGCATCGTCAAAACTCTTAATTGAACAGTCTTTAATGATGAGCGGCTTATCTGTATTAGTGATATTTATTCCCTTATCGGCGCCAGAGCCGGTGAGTTCATAATTCTCAATCATGTAAGGTTGATCCCACGTGCCGGCACCAGTAATATTAGGATGTGTGGCCAAGTCTGAATTACTCCCAATATCTATAGGATCGATGGTTGCTGCAGTCTTAAGCACTTCCTCATCTTGAGTGGCAAATGACTCGAAATTTAGCGGGATATTTATGCTTAGAATGATTGAGCTACCAACTAAGATAGCTATAAAGGACGTTATTGCTATAAAGGAATGTTGTTTTTTATTTGTCATTTTTGAAATTAAGAATTACTCGAATTAAATTAGATATTAAAAAAAATGCGCGGAATTTAAAGTTTGCTCTATTTGGGAAAAAAATGGGAATATTTGCATCATATTTTTTTAGTTACTATTATCAAATAAGAAATCTATCATCAGTAATTAAAAGATTTTTTTCATAGCACTTTATGCCAGCGCATTTCCCTTGCTTTTAATAATAGAATATGGAATCTCCATTTAAAAATACCACGATAACGGTAAATTGGAATGTTCTAATCGTATAGTTATGCTGAGACTTCTTTAATTAAACTGAGGGAAGCGGTAATGTAAAATAAAACGCCGAACCTTTATTTCTGCCCTCTGATTCCATCCAAATCTTACCTTGATGGATTTCTACCAGATATTTGGAGATATATAACCCCAACCCCGATCCTTGAACCTTTATATCCACATCTTCGCCATATCGCTCGACTTTCCCGAATTCTGTAAATAAATACTGTGTTTCATCCTCCTCAAATCCGATCCCATTATCTTTTATAGAAATGACCGCTTTATTAACCTCTTTCTGACATTTTATCTCGATTTTCCCATATGGAGGAGTAAATTTGATTGCGTTGCTAATGATACTTCTTAAAACTTGACCTATAGCATCCCAATCAAATTCGAGAAATAGATCCTCTTCTATCGAAACTTTAATTATATGATTCCTCAATTTTATCAGACCTTCCATGTTTTTTATTGAAATTCGTATAAGATCTGATAAATTTCCTAGCTTCTTTTTAATTTCCAATCGTTTTACATTAGCTTTAGAGGCGTCCATTATTTGGTCTATAAGTGTTTTCAAGTTATCGACCCCCTTTTCAACCATATCAAGCATTTCTATAGCCTCTTTTGATAATTGAGATTTATTTTTTTCCCTCAGAAGCTCTGTATACCCCCTTATCATCATCAGAGGGGTTTTTAATTCGTGGGAAATTCTACTCAATAACTCTGCTCTTAATCTATTTAGCTTTAATAATTCAAATTTCGCTTTTTCATTCTCAGTAATATCCACAATTGTTATCAAATCGGCAAGTCTACCATTATATAATATGGATTTAGAAAAATTATCGACCCAAACAACAGTGCCATCGCCCTTAATTGTTCTATATTTATAATGAATTACCACGTTTTTTTCACCCCCCTGCTTCTTTAATAACTGGGCTATTACCATAGATCGGTCATCTGGATGGACAATCTTGGTCATATCTTCAATATCCCAGTTTTTCATTTGTTCTGGAGAATAACCCAAGGTTTTAGAAAATGTTTTATTAAGGTACTTTATTTGATTATCTTGGATGATGCAGATCCCCATTATGGATTGTTCGGCTATTGTCTTAAATTGCTCTTCTGATTCATTTATTTTTTTTTCCGCATTTTTATATTCAGTGATATCTTTTAAAATTCCTAAGATTCCCAAGAAATTAC